>JBAWAM010000024.1:0-11365 GCA_049589315.1 Myxococcaceae bacterium | reverse complement strand
TGTAGATGCCTGGCGGCGGTGGGTGGTCGCGGCGATGCCCCGGGCAGAGGCATGCCCGTGCGGGTGACGCGGGAGAAGGGTTCAGGCGCACTCGAGAGGGGCGAAGGAGAGTTGAGGCGGGTCAGTGACGGATGCAATTTGGAGGGCGGAGCCGAAGCGCTGGATGAAGCTGACTTCCGCGACGGGGTACCGGATCGAAAGTGAGCTCATGACGACCTCCATCAGAAAAGGTGGGGAGGTTCGTCACCCTCAGGAGGGAAGGTCCGGATAGCGATCGAACACCACTACATCCGCCCCTCCGGGCAGCGGCGGCAAAAGGACGTGTTCTATGCCCTGTTCTGGGCCATCCAGCAAAACAGGACGAAGAAGCGACTCGCCGACCCACGCCTGAAGGCTGCTGCTCGCTACCTCAAGGACTGCGTGATCGGAGTCGCCGCCCTCAGGGGCGGGAGCGAGGCCCTCGAAGCCTGCGCCTCTGTAGCCCGGTCACACGCGATGCGCTACGACCTGCTGCGCCGCACGCGGGCCAGTGAATTCCCCGAGCTCCTCGAGTCTACGAGCGTGGAGAATTCGCACGAGTCCTCTCCGAGGCGCGGCAGCTCGCTCACAGATGGTCACGCTGGTGCCCAGATTTCCGTCAGGACTTCTTCTCTAGAGACAAGTCCGCGACTGCATCCTGAAACTGAATCCGCGCGACCATCAGTGACTCCTGTGCGCCCACCACATCGATGGTGGCCCTGGACAGGCGGTCCGACACTTCCTGCATCTTTTTCTCCAGGCTCTTCATCAGCGGCCCGGCGGATTTGACCGCCTTTAGGGTAACGATTTGCGCGTGGAGCTCATCCATGCGGACGCGGTACTCGCCCATCTGTTCACGCAACGTGGCGATGCGTTGTTCCTGGTCGGCCATCTGCTTGTTCAACTCGAGCAGACTCGCGAGTTGTTGCTTGAGTGGCCCGTCCGCCGCGGAGCGCGAGATGTAGACGCGCACCTGTTCGATGCCTTCGGGAGAACGTACGTCGATGGTCTTGTAGACCGGGGTGGTCTCTTCGATCTCGACATCGATCTTCCCCTGGGAAGGCACGACGACACGGAACAGGTGGGCAGCTCCCAGTTTCTCCTCGCCGGAACCTTCGGGGACTTTGGAGATCTTGTAGCCCGAACCGACAGTGTGCCGCACATAGACTACTGCCTTGTCTCCAAGACGGTTGTTCAGCGTGTAGGTGGTCTTCCTCTTGCGCTGCAGCTCCGCCGAGAACACCCCGCGCTGCACGGACAGCACCTCCGCGATCTCCTCCCTGGCTTCGGTTCCGCGGGTGACGACGATCTGGCGGTCGAGGGCGAAGGGCACGAACGCCACCGACCGCGCCGGGATGGACTCCGCCATTCCTTCCCCGATGAAGCGGCCATCGCCGAACACGGTAACGGGACCCGTCTCGAGAGACGAATCGCTGGGATTCCTGAAGCGGACGCTCTTGAAGGGAAATTGCGCGTTCCCGCGAGTGCTCTCCGGATCGAAGAGATAGACGACCTCGCCTTCGGTTCGTTCCCGGAGGACGGAAACCATCGCCGACGAAGACTTCGCCACGCTCATCACATGGCCTGACTCGAAGTTCGACGTGCCGATCGGATCTGCAGGAGGAACGCTCCCGTCAGGCCGGCGGTTCTTGTTGTCTTCGACCCCTGGCCTGGCCTGCGTGGTCGGAGATTCGACGACGCGCACCCCGCCCGGATGTCCAACCTGGTCTCCCCGACCCACGGCGACGAGCTTTCTGGGATCGACGCCCTTTCTTACGAGCTGTTCACGGAGCCGATTGGCGCGCTGGAGGCTGGCCTGCTGTTTGTCGCTGTCGGCACTGGTTGCGAAGCCTTCGATGGTGACCGGGCCCGGGGAGGACTGGACGTTCTTCGCGAGCAACGCGATCTCATCGCGTGGGGAGGCCGGGCCGGAGACACTCGGGTCGCCCGCGACATCGAGCGCCTTCTCGTCGAACTCGGCAACCAGCTTCTTTTCCTCGCCCCAGGTGGCCCCTCCAATTGGGGGGGCATATGCGAAGAGCTCGTGTTGCTGCAGCATCTCCCGTTCCACCAGCCTCACCGACTTGAGGTCGTAGCGGAAAGACAGTGCCGAGCTCGAGCCGACGCCCAGGCGCACATTGTTCCAGTCCTCGCCGCTGGTGTTGTCCACGATGGCCCATGCCTCGAGCTCGACCTTGCCTCCAGGGCCCAGGACCACCCGGTAGCTCGGCTTCCAGGAGGCGGCGTCGGTCACGTACGAGAGCTTGAGCTGATGCGGCGAAGGGCCAGACAGGCCGATCCTCATCTCGACGAGACCGTCCTCCGCGCCGGGGTCCTTCCGGGTTGGATACGAAATCGGCGCTGGCTGCCCGGTCTGCGCATCGACGACGGTGAGCGATTTCAGGAAATCGTCGATCTTGTCGGCGGGAACCTTGAGATCCAGGTGGTCTCCTTCCACCCGCGCTGTGCGCTCGAAGTACGCGACTCCATTCCGGTAGATGACGACCCGACCGAGCGTGGCACCGTCGGAACGAACGTAGCTGCTCGTCCTCGCACCGCAGCCGGCCAGGAAGACGAAAATCAGGAGCAGGGTCAGGGATTTCATGCGCAGTTCAACGCGCGATCCCGGAAAAAGATCTTTCTCGAACCGCAGCCACGCCGACGGCAGGATAGCCATCGTTCGGCACGAGTCGCTGGACGGAAGGGCGGCCCTCCGCGTCGGAGACGCCCGGGGGTGGAGAAGACTCAGGTGCAGTCGACCGGCGAGCTTGCGGACGAGTTCCGTCCAGGGCCGGCTGGACCGGCGCAGCTCAAGCGCACCGCTCGAGGAGGTCGAGCCCCTGGCGCACCGTCTGCCGGTCGATGGTCAGCGCCGGGAACAGGGTGACGGTATCCTCCCAGTGGTTGATCAGCAGTCCAGCCTCGAGACACCGAGCGGCGAGGCACCTGCCATAGTCCTCACTCTCGAACTCGATCCCGATGGCGAGGCCCTTGATGCGGACCTTCGCCGGAAATGCGAAGGGCAGCTGGGTGAGCCGCTCCGAGAAGTCCCGGCTCCGTGCGTTGACGTTTGCGAGCAGGACACGTCGGTGATTCCGGATGTACTGAAGGGTCGCGAGCGCGGCCTCGACGCTGAGCGGGTGCCATCCGTATGTGGAGTAGAAGCCGACCTTGCCCTCCGCCGTCCGGGCGACCTTCTCGGTCACCACCGTCGCCCCCATGGGCGCATGGCCACCGGTGATCGCCTTGGCCAGGCAGAGGATGTCCGGATCGACACCGAAGTGCTCCGTCGCGAAGAGCGTGCCGGTGCGCCCGAAGCCGCAGGCGACCTCGTCGAAGATGAGCAGCGTGCCGTACTTCCGGCAGGCGCGTGCGACGGCGCGCATGAAACGCTTCTCGGGGATGACCACCGCGAGGTTGCAGATGATCGGCTCCATGATCAGCGCGGCGATGTTCCTCTTGCGCAGCAACGCCTCCACCTTGCGTGCTGCTTCCTCGTCGAGCGGAGGCGAGATGCTGTGGCACTGTGAAAGCAGGTTCGGCAGGAGTTCGCTGGCCGAGGCCGACGCCACGCTCACGGTTCCGATGGAGTTCCCGTGATAGCTGCCCTCGATCGAGACGAACCCCGGCCGCCCGGTTGCGGCCATCGCCAGCTGCAGCGCGATCTCGACGGCCTCTGTGCCGCCAGTCGCTCGGAAGCTCTTGCGCAGCTTGCCGGGGGTGAGCTCCGCCAGGAGCGCAGCGAGCTCGACCCACGGACCGTAGAAATACCAGGGAATCACGTAGTCGGGTCCGTCGAAGCTCTGGAGACGCCGGCGGATCTCCGGACGTCCCCAGCCGAGGTTCCCGACGCACCAGCCCCCGCTGAAATCGATGTACTTCCGGCCGCGCGGGTCGAACACGAAGCTGCCTTCGGATCGGGCGACCTCAAGATCGAGTGGCGCCGAGTCGCGGCCGAGGAATTTGCTGTCCGCCTGTCGGAGCCGGGAGCTTCCGACTGTCCTGCGCTTCGATGCCATGAGGTAGCTGACCTCCGTGGAGCCAGGAGCGGGTGGTCTCCACTCACCTGCGCCCGGGGGAGCAGGACCCGTCAAAACATGGGTATCGCCGGCCCACGCCGATAGGAAGAACAACCCGGTTGTGGAGATTAGGGCCCGCTTGTGAGTCGGGTCGTGCAGGCAGGCGCGGACGCGCTCGAGCAGAGGCGACCTGGCGTGTCGATAACACCGTATCCGCCTTTACGTTGGTGTTCGCGAAGGCGGATCAACCCCAGGCAGGGGCCTCGGTGACGTCGGCATGTGGTTGCGGAGGTGGAGCAGGCTGATCGTCTTGTCCCTGCTCGCCGGGGCGATCGCCGCAGTGTGGAGACGGAGGTGGGCGTTCCTGGACGCGAGCATCAGCTGGACGATGTGGCTGGGGTTCTGGACCTGCGTGTCCGGCGCGCTGTTCGGACTCACCGCGGTGTGCATCGCGCTGCGGCTGAGAATCCTGCCTCGCCCGCTCTCGACTTGATCCGCGACCGCCTTCTCAACTCGCGTACTTGAGGCGGCAGCTCCTGGAGCCTTCGAACGAATTCAGTTGAGCCAGACGCTCAACTGAATGTCTGTTGCTCACGTTGGAGGCGAGTGGCGGCTCGTCTCCGAGGTTCGGTTCTCATGTCCCTTTTTGAATTCGAGCTCCGGCGATAGGGCGAACAATTGCGGGTTGGCGAGGAGAGGCTACAACTCCTCCAGCAAGCTGTTGTTCGCGGAGCGGGCGCCGGTATCGAGGGCATTCAGACAAGCGGGACCTCGGGATCCGACTCGCGAAGAAGTTCGAGCGCTTCGGGTACATGGCCGGCGTGTACAACGGCGCTGCGCTGAACAACCTGGATGACGACAACGCCAAGGACGCAGCGCTCCGGCTCGAGGCGTATCCGCTCGATGGGTTCGTGCTGGCCGGAGTCGTCTACAGCTCGTTCGGGCAGCGCCGCGACGAGAACGCCTTCCTCCGCGATTCTCTGCGATACTCCGCGCCCTCTGCGTCAAAGACTTTCTCGGGCTGGGCGACGTGAAGGATCCCGTGGCCGGCGCGAACGACGGAGCGGGCGCGGACGTTGGTGAAGCATTTGAACAAGGTTCTCAATGGCTAGCGTGCAGTGCCCGCTTCTGGTGGAACTGGGTGCGGGAGAAGTTGAGCTGCAGCCTGGCCTCGTTCTTCTGCAGGAAGTAGTTCACGCCCAGATCCAGGTTCCAGGCCTCGTCGATATTGCGATCCAGGGTGGGATCGAGATCGCGGGCCGAGTTCGGATCGTAGTACCCGACCCGGACTGCCGGCTGCACTGTGCGCCTAGAAGGCGACCTGCGCGGCGAGGATGACCTCGTCTGCAACTGCAACAGCATTTTGACGCAGAGGACGCAGAGGAACAGCGACTACCGCAGAGGATCGCAGAGGACTGCAACAGCACGCTCGTTCGGGCTCCTCAGCTGTGAGGAGCTCGACGAGGTGGAGTAGCGCGGGATGACAGCGGCGGCAGTCCAACCGCGCCACCTAGGGGAACGTGCGCCGTCCCCTGGCGCCCGCCGCCGCGCTGAGCTTCGCGTCGAACGGCAGCTCGCGATTCCTGAACCACACCGTGATCTCGTCGGTGTTGTACTTGATGCGCGGATTCGTGTCGACCAGGAGCCGGGCCCGCTCGAGCTCCTGGCCCGACTTGATGATCGCGCTCTCGATCTCGCCGTTGCGCGCCGAGGCGAACATGTCTCGCACCAGGGCCGCGTTCCGTCGCGGGTCGGCCATGTAGATCTCCATCATCTTCTGGTAGTACCATTCGCCGCTCGCCTGCTTGACCATCTGCTTCGGGAACTCGCGCATCACGACCTCCCCACTGACCACCTCGTACTCCTTCCGCGTCACCTCGCCCAGGCGCGTGTTGATGCCGCCCTTGACCTCGACCACGAGATACTTCGAGCCGCGCTGCCCGTAGCTCTTCACCTTGTACACCCGGTCGAGCATCGGCACGCCGTTCTTGCGCACCGGGATCTCGATGAACTCGACCCGCTCGTAGTTCGAGAGCACGATGACGTCGGCCGTGTACTCGCCGGTGGCTTCCTTCGCGGCATTGAGCACGTTGACGATCTTCTGCTTCGCCTCCACCAGCGTCAGCTTGCCGGCCCGTAGCTCCGCCTTGGCGGCGTTCACCGCCTGCCGCGCTTCCAGCTTATGGGCCGGGTCGAGCCGCTCGGAGTAGCCCTGGACCTTCTGGTATTCCTCCGAGTTCTCGAGCGCGGTGACGTAGCGGTCGTTCGGATTGGTGCTCGTGACACCGGTGCCGCCCTTTCCCCGTGTTCCGATGCCGCCGCCTCCGCTCTTGCCGGTCATGAACATGCCCCCGCCCTCGGTCGCCAGCTCGCCCTGCGGCAGCGCCTCCTCGATCGGGGCTTTCGATGCCGACACCTGCTCGCGCAGCGCCTTGAACTTGTCAGCAGCCGTGTTGAAGACGCGTTTGATCCCGGTACCGCGGTTGAAGTCCGCGATGAGCTTGCCCTCCGCTTCGTTCGACGCCAGCATGTCCTTGAAGCTGCGCTGACCCTGGAGCGCTTCGGCGTCCGCGCTGGAGAACACGGGAACCTCCTGCTCGATCGCGGGACCCTTGAGGCCCTTCGGCCCCGGCCGCGGCGCCAACACCATGGCCGCGAAGCCGACGATCTTGCCGAAGAGCGGGTGGATCTTCGACGCCTGCTCCTCGACCTTGCTGCTCGCGTAGTAGATGATGATCTCGCGGATGAGCCCCGCGAAGCCCGCCTCGATCAGCACGAGCATGAACCCCGTGATCAGGAACATCGCCTGCGTGAGGTACACCACCCCGATCGTCCCCTTGTGCACCTCGAAGCTCCGCGCGCTGTAGAGCTTTCGCGCGATGTACGTGGTCTGCACGGTGAACAGGTGCGGCTTCAGGCCGTCGTACTCGATGTAGAAGTTGTCGTGGTTGTCCGGGTTGATGTAGACGATGGTGACCTGGCCGAACACTTCGTTGAAGCCGGGAGTCGCGCCGACTCGGGCCACTCCCCGGCCGAGCTCGGGGTTGCTGATGGGTACCTCGATCGCGAGCTGCTCGTTGAGCAGTTGTGCCGTCACGAGATTCTGGGAACTCTCCAGCAGGCGAGCCTTCTGCGCATCGTCCGCATCCTTCAGCTTGTTCGTGAGGATGTCCACGTCCTCCCAGAACCGCTGAAGACGTAGCTCGATGCCCAGCGGGACGAGCCTGGCGTCGGGAATGCGTTCCCTGGTGACCAGCAGCAGCTCGAGGAATGCCTCGGTCTCCGTGAACACGGCCTCGACATCCTTGAGCCGGGTGTCGAAGCGGACCTCGATGTTCGAGAGGTATTCATACCGCGAGCTCCGGATCGGTTCGAGAAGGTACTCCTTCTCGGCGACGGTGAATCCCCACCGATTCAGCGGGAGCGCGAGCTTTCCCTGCGCGAGGACGAGGAGCTGGATGCACGCCATGGCGTACATCTCGACCGGCAGCGGGTCGGTGTTGCGCGTGACCTTCGTGCCGACACGCATAGGCTCGCGATGCTCGAACAACGGCTCCTGCAGGTAGCGTATGACCTGGAAGAGCGGCAGTGCGCCCTGCTTCGCGATGCCCATCAGGTAGCCGCGGAAGGCCGCCAACCCGAAGCGAAGATCGGAGTGGGTGAAGCTCCCCCGTGACTGTGCGCTGCTGTCCCACCCAGTGCGCATCATGGAGCGCGCAATGTCGAGCGACTGCCGGACCGCCTCGCGTCGTGTCTCGTCCAGGGGGTCGAAGCCGTAGAGATCGTCACGAGTCTTCGCCGCGTGTCCGTGCTGGGCGAAGTACTCGTCCAGGAGGATGTCCATGACCGACTGCTGCCGGCGGCGTTCCTCGATCAGGTTCCTGACCAGGGAGCCGTACGTCTTGCCGAGCTCGAGGTAGCGCTTCCGGATTGGGGAAGCCTTCTCGCTCCGCAGCTCGGCCATCCATTCCTGGTACACGTCGCGCACGTCGCGGGGGACCCGCTTGCCGCGATCGAGGAGCTCGTAGAAGACCTGGTCCGAGCGGTGGAAGTGGATGTTGTTCGGGTTCTTCGAGTACTTCGCGTAGAGGGTGAGCAGGGCGCTCATCAACGCCGCGAGCAGCTCCGGATCCTTCCCGCTCGTGATGATCTGCATGGCCGTGTCGTACTCGGCCTTGAAGTGGTGCTGGTACTTGTCGTCGAAGTCGACCTGGTCGGCGATGCGCTCGACCGGGCGCGAGTACGCCCGCTCGAGCGCCGCCGAGAAGCGCGCCACGATCGCCTTGGTGTTCGCCACGTGGATCTCCTTCGGCGCTGAGGCGAGCCGCTACTCGTCCACCACGATCCCCGGCGCCACCCCCTGCACGAGGATCTTCTTCTCGATGTCCGGATCCCCCCGCTCCTCGTTGAGCAGCCGCGCCGCCAGACGCAGGTTCTCCAGCCCCGCCTTCCGCACCTCCTGCTCGACCTTGTACACGTCCAGGTCGCGGTGCATCAGCTTGAAGTTCTCCAGGTTGGAGTTCTCGTCCACCAGCGCCTCGATGAACAGCGCGCCCGTCGGCACCACGATCTCGTCGCCGTTCCGCAGCGAGGTCGCCAGCAGCTTCTCCAGCCACTCCCTGAGCTGCTCCTTGATCGCGGCGAAGTCCGCTGGCTCCATCGTGTCGTGCAGGCAGCAGACGTAGCGGCTGTACTCCTCGAGGTTCACGTTCGCCAGCTCGTCGGGATCCATCGCGCCGAAGGCGCTGTCCACGTACGGCGCCGCCATGAACTCGGTGAGGGCGTTGTGCTCCTTCATCGGGAAGATCATGTAGTTCCCCTTGAAGCCAAGCACCGTGTCGAGATCCGCCACCTCCACCAGCGACTTCGTGTCGAAGCCGCCGCCGGCGTTGTGCTTCAGCGTGCCGTGCAGGAAGGCCTTGTGCTTCTCGGTACCGGGCTCGCGGAACGGAGCGAAGATGTCGTCCGTCTCCGGCTCCACGGTCACGCGGTAGCTGCGGCTCTCCAGCTCCAGCACCGGCACCCGCACCTTGTACAGCCGCAGGAACCGCTGATCGGGCGGCTCCATGCGCCAGATGGCCTGAATGTAGTAGAAGATGTTGTTGCGGATGTGCACGAGCAGCCGCTTCACCTTCGTCTCGTTGTCGAGGCGGTCCTGCAAGGTCTTGTTGTACGACGTCGTCATCGAGTTCAGCGCGTTCACCTCCTGCCGCAGCGCCGCCGCGGCCTTCTCGGCCTTCTCCAGCGCGTACTGGTGCGCGTCCTTCGCCGCCAGCTCGCGCGCCTTCGCCGCCTCCGGGTCCTGGCCGCCCCCGCCGAAGAAGTCCCCGATGTCGCTGATCAGCCCGTCCGTCTTCTCGCCGTGCTCCTCGTCGATCCGCTCGGTGATGGCTGTCTCCAGCGCCTTGTAGCGGTTGTCGGCGTCCACGCTGGCGGCCGAGAACTCGATGCGCAGCGTGTCGACCAGGTTGCGCTGCTGGCGCAGGTTCTTGCGCAGCTCGCGCAGCGCGAAGTCGTCGCCCACGCTCTTGTTGGCCAGGTAGGTCAGCGTCGGGCGGAAGCTGTCGTCCAGCAGGAACCGGTTGAGGATCCAGTCGTGCGACAGCACCCACGCCTCGGTGATCTGGTCGGGCGACGGCACCTCCTGCGCCACGAGCACGACCGGCATGACGCGATAGAGCTGCTCCGACAGCCGGTACCGCTTCTGGAGCTCGTAGAACAGGTACGTCACCGCGAGCTCGTCGTTCGGGTTGGTGATCGTCCCCGACTCCGTCAGCTCGCTGGTGTCCGTCACGTCGGTCACCAGCTCGGTCGCCACCTCTTCCTTGTAGTCCTGCACCGCCTTCAGCACCGCTTCCCGGAAGTCCTTGCGGTTCTGGGCCGACTCGCTGGCCGCCTCCACGCCGAACGTCGTCGTCGACTTCCCCGAGCTGATGCCGATGTCGTAGTCCCCCTCGGCCGTGATCCCGAAGTTGGTCTTCGTCTGCGCCTTGGCCATGATGTCGGCCTCGACGCGCGAGGTGGAGCTCTGCTCGCTCGTGATGCCGACGTTGTTCTTGCGCGCCTCCTTGGTGGCGCGCTTCTCGGTGCGGGTCGTCTTGAGCGAGTACTTGCGCTCCTCCTTGGGCGACAGCGGCACCGTCTTGAGCAGGCGCCCCGCCTGATAGGCGAGCGGCGTCCACTGCTGCCGGTAGGTGTTGAGCAGGCCGAAGTTGACCGAGTGGTAGTCCTTGTCGGCCGCGAACACGGTGAACTCGTACGTGCCGCTCAACCGGTCGTGCAGGTCGCGCAGCGTACGGTGCAGGGTGTAGTAGTCGTCGTGCCGCACCGAGTCGATCAGCCGCTCTCCCTGCTCGATCAGCGCCTGCCGCGCGCGGAGCTGCTGCACCGTCATGCCCATCGGGCTGTCGGAGAACTCCTGGCCGATGCGCGCGCTCGAGCCGGCAGCGGTCACGCCGTTGGCGATGTCGAGCAGCTCCTGGCGGATCGCGGCCGACATCTCGTTGTACTCCTCGCGCGTGATGTCGAAGTACCGTGCGATGACCGGCGGCACCTCGAGCGGCGTGAGCGCGACGAGGGTGCCGAGCAGCGTGAGGCCGTTCTTGAACGCGTTGCTCACGATGTTGTCCACGCCGAACCGCGACTGGCCGATCGTGTTTGCCGTGTAGGCCAGGTTCGGGATCGCCTCGTCGAACAGCTGCTTCCACACGTGGTCGAACGCGATCTGGAGCGCGTTGAAGTCGTAGAACGCCGGCACCTCGGCCGGTCCCTTCTGGAGCTTGAAGTCGGAGACCGACTGCTCGACCGACGCCTTGTCGGCGCGGCGCTTCGCCAGCTCAGGCCGCAGCACCACGTCCGGCGTCGGCATCGGCCGGATCAGGCGGTCGATGTACGAGAGGATGTCGGCGGTGGTGACGGTGCCGTTGGTCGTGCCGCCGCCCGGCGTGGTGGGTGTAGGCGTGGTCTCCGGCAGGATGCCGGCGTGCACCTTCGCGCACTTCCCCTCCTCGCTGTCCGGCGCGCAGAAGCCGGCGAAGGGATTGTTGCGCACGAGCAGGGTGCCCGGATTGTCGGAGCTGTTGCGGCGGAAGAGGAGGTCCCGCACCGCGTCGTCGGGGATCTCGACGAAGTCGCCGGTCGCGCCGTCGAGCAGCGCGCGGACGTCCTCGTCTCCAGGGGTGACGTAGAGGTTCACCGGCACGCCGCCCATCGGGTCGCCGAGCGCGTCGTTGGCCTTGGCGATCCCGGTGGTGACCGTCTCCGTATTCTTGTCGCCGATGCTGTCGCCCTCGGCCGCCACCACGCCGGACACCCGGAGCACGCTCAGG
>JBAWAM010000023.1:0-6821 GCA_049589315.1 Myxococcaceae bacterium | reverse complement strand
GCGAAGGTGCTGCACGAGGTGGAGCGGGCGCATGGTCAGCCCGACTTCGGCTTGCTGATGGGGCCCAGCTTCCCTTGGGTGGCCCGGAGGTAATCCGTCGGCGGCAGGACGAGCTGGACGCCTCGATGCCCCTCTGAGAGCCCGTCGAGGATTCGCGCGGCGTTCGTCTTCATGCCGGTTTCACACCCACTTCGTCGATCGCCCAGAGCAGCTTGTCCACGTCCTCGCCGTTGTTGAACACGTGGGTGGAGACCCGGACCCCGACCCCGCGCGGCGTCAGGACCACGCCCTTCTTCAGCAGCTCCCGGACCACCGCCAGCGCCTCCCCCGCGACCGGGAACACGCAGATCCCCGATCCCACCGCCGGATCGTCCGGTGCGTTCGGCGAAAACCCGCGCTGACGCAGTCCCTGCCGGAGCTGCCGCTGGAGTCCGACGATGTGCCGCTGCGTGGTCTCGAGCCCGACCGCATCGTGGATGGCCAGCGCCTCGCCCAGCCCGAACAGCAGGCCCATCGATCCGGCCCCGATCTCCAGGGCGGAGGCCTCGCGCCGGAACTTCGTCCCCCGGGCCTCGAACCACGGCCGGCTCTCGTCGCGACCGGTCACCGTCGCGCCCGCGAGGTTGTTCATGGCCATCGGGTTCTCCACCGACAGCCAGCTCCCGATCGGCGGTTCGACGCTCTCCAGCACCTCGCGCCGCACGTACAGCAGGCCGACTCCGTACCCGCCGAACATCCACTTGTGGCTGGTGCCGCTGAGGAAGTCCGCTTGCACCTCGTCCACCTTCAGCGGGAGCTGCCCGAGCGCCTGGGCGCCGTTGATCGCGAACATCAACCCGCGCGAACGACAGAGCTCCGACACCCGCTGGAGGTCCACCCGGAAGCCACTCGCGTACTGGACGGCGCTCACGATCACTGCCCCGGTGCCAGGGCCGATGGCCGCCTCGAGGTCCTCCACCGCGTAGGCGCCGTCGCTCCTCGCGCGGACCACCCGCAGCGCCAGCCCCTGGTTGAGCAGCGGAAGGGTCGTCGAGGGGAACTCGCCTTCGAGCGTCACCACCTCGCGGATGCCGCGGCGGAGCAGAATCTGCCCCACCAGGTGCACGCCGTAGCTGGTCGAGGGCGTGAACGCGACCTCCTGCGACTTCGCGCCGATGAACGTCGCGAACGCCTGGCGGACCTCCTCGCGGCGCCGGAGCCAGGCAGGGAAGTGAAGGTCACCCGACTCCACTCCCTCCCGGTAGTGCGCGGAGATCACCTTCTCCACCGGCAGCGCGATGGGCGAGGCCGCTCCCGCGTTGAGATAGCTGCTGCGCTGCGCGGCCGGGAACAGTTCGCGAACCTGTGCGGGCGTAAGGGTCGACATGGCCGCAAACCTAATGCGCCGCGCATGGGAACGGATCCGCCTTGAAGGGGAAGCGTTCTTCCCAAGGGGAGAACCGAGGCGTCACCGATTGCACGCAATCCGCCTCGACCGGACAGGGCCCTGTTCTTGAAGAGCCCGCGCACATGGAGAACACCCACACCGACCCGAGCGACGAGCACGTGCTCCGGCTGACGACCCAGGAGGCCGCCGCGATCGAGAAGCGCCTTCGGCTCGACCGCGAGCTGAAGCCATCGACGACCGAACGCGTCCGCTGCATCTACTTCAGCCGGGCCGCACCGCGCACCTTTGCCGGGTTCGACGCCAACGAGCACGAGATCCAGGTCCGCGTGTGGGAGCGCTCCAGCCGTCCCGATGAGGTGGTGCTCGAGATCTGCCGAGCTTTCGCGCTCGATCCCGATCAGGTCCGGATTCCCCTGCCCCGCGCCGCGCTCCGACCGGCGATGCGGGCCAATGTCCTTCAGGAGCTGTCACCGGGCCTGCCGCACGATCTCGTGCCGATGCTGGGAATCGAGATGTCTCGCAGGGCGTGGACCCACCCCGACGGCTGGTGGTTGGCGCTCGACCGGGACATCGCGCTGCACCGCCTGCACCCGCGGGTGCTCGAGCGCACCGGACAGATCGCCCTGGGCATCCCGGATAAGTGCATCGAAGGCAGCGTCGCCTTCACGCTCGGGCGCAAGGCGGGGCTCCTTCCGGATTGGGTCGAGCGCCTCGCCAGCGCATCGGCGCCCTGGAACCTCTTCCGCGATGGGCTGGCGCTCGCGGCACCTCGCCCCTCCGGCGCGAGCGTCGCGCCAGGCCTCCGGCTCGTCCTTCAATAGGCCTCGGCTCAGAAGGCTTCAGTGAAGGCGGCATCGACCGCGGCGAAGAACTCGGATGCGCCCGGGTCCAGGGTCTCCTCCGCGGGAGGCGACGCCGGCGGCGTCAACGGCGCCACCGGAGGTGCGATCGAAGCGAGGACCGGGACCGGATGCATCACCGCGTGTGGCGGCGGATACCACGTCGGCTTCAAACGGAAGATGGCCGCGAAGTAGCGCGCGGCCCTGCGGGTCGGATAGCGGTACTCGAGGACCGACCCGTCCGCGGTCGGAATCCGGACGAGCCATCCCCGCTGTCCCCTGAACACCCGGGCCAACTCGAAGTGAACCCACTGGTCGCGCATGCGGGGCCCGGGAGAGCAGGAATTGCACCAACCCGGGCCACGTCTTTGCGCGCCCTTGGACATATGGGCACAGGTACGCTCTGAACTTTCTTCAGTCCTCGTCCTTCCGGAGCGAGGCCATCACGCTCAGGTCCTCGAGGGTGGTCGTGTCGCCGGTGGTCTGGCGGCCGGCGGCGACGTCGCGCAGCAGGCGTCTCATGATCTTCCCCGAGCGCGTCTTGGGCAGCGCTTCGGCGAAGCGGATCTCGTCCGGCCGGGCGATCGGACCGATCTCCTTCGACACGTGCTGGGCCAGCTCCTTCTTGAGGTCCGCGCTCACCTCGACGTTCTTCTTCAAGGTGACGAAGGCGACCACGCCCGTGCCCTTGATGTCGTCCGGCCGGCCCACCACCGCGGCCTCTGCGACCTTCGGGTTCGAGACCAGCGCGCTCTCCACCTCGGCCGTTCCCAGTCGGTGACCGGCCACGTTGAGCACGTCGTCCACGCGGCCCATCAACCAGAAATTGCCCTCCTCGTCCTGGCGCGCGCCGTCGCCCGTGAAGTACCTGCCCGGGAGCTCACTGAAGTAGGCCCTCGCGAAGCGGTCTTCGTCGCGCCACAGCGTCCGCAGCATCGACGGCCAGGGGCGCGTCAAGAACAGGTGCCCACCGCTCCCGCGCGGGACCGGGTTGCCTTCGGCGTCGAGGATCTCCGGCTTGATCCCGGGCAGCGGCAGCGTGGCGGAGCCGGGCCGGGTCGGGGTGGCGCCGGGCAGCGGCGAGATCATGATCGTGCCCGTCTCCGTCTGCCACCAGGTGTCGACGATGGGGCAGCGCCCCTTGCCAATGACCTCGTGGTACCAGATCCACGCCTCCGGGTTGATCGGCTCACCCACCGAGCCGAGCAGCCGCAGCGACGAGAGATCGTAGCGGTCGGGATGCTCGTTCCCCAGCCGCATGAACGTGCGGATCGCCGTCGGCGCCGTGTAGAGGATGGTGATCTTGTGGCGCTCGATCATCTCCCAGAAGCGGTCCGGGGTCGGCGTGGTCGGCGCGCCCTCGTACATGAAGGTGGTGGCGCCGTTGAGCAGCGGCCCGTAGACCCCGTAGGTGTGACCCGTGACCCAACCCACGTCGGCGGTGCACCAGTAGACGTCGTCCTCCTTCAGGTCGAAGACCCAGCGCGTGGTCAGCGCCGCCTGGACCCCATACCCACCGGTGGTGTGCAGCACGCCCTTGGGCTTCCCGGTGGAACCCGAGGTGTAGAGGATGAACAGCGGGTGCTCGCTCTCGACCCATTCGGGCTCGCACTCGGTGGGTTGCTTCGCCACCACGTCGTCCCAGGAGATTTCCTTGTCGTAGAGGTCGATCGACTGCCCGATCCGGTTGAGGACGATCACCTTCTCCACCGTCGGTGCGTGCTCCAGGGCGTGATGCACGTTGTGCAGCAAGGGCACCACCGCCCCCTTCCGCCAGCCCCCGTCGGCGGTGATCAGCACCTTCGCGCCCGCGTCGTTCATGCGTTCGCGGAGCGCTTCGGCAGAGAAGCCGCCGAACACCACCGAGTGCACCGCGCCGATCCGCGCGCACGCCAGCATGGCCACCGCCGCCTCGGGAACCAGCGGCAGGTAGATCGACACCCGGTCGCCCTTCTTCACCCCGAGCGACCTGAGCCCGTTCGCGAACCGTCCGACCTGGGCGTGCAGCTCGCCATAGGTCAGCGTCCGCCGATCCCCCGGCTCGCCTTCGAAGATGAAGGCGACCTTGTCCCGGCGCTCGTCGAGGTTCCGGTCCAGGCAGTTGTAGGCGAGGTTGGTCTTCCCCTCGACGAACCACTTCGCGTGCGGTGGCTTCCACTCGAGCGCCGTCTTGAAGGGCTCCTTCCAGAAGAGCTCCTCGCGCGCGCGCGCCGCCCACCAGCCTTCCGGATCACGGTCCGCCTCATCGTAGAGACGGCGGTAGTCCTCCATGCTCTTGATATGTGCGCGCTGCGCGAACGCTTCGGCCGGCGGGAAGACGCGCTTCTCTGCCATGACCGAATGGATCTCTTTCGAGTTCATGCCCATGTGTGCACCTTTGGGGAACATCAGGGGGGAAGATCACTTCGTAAAGATGATGATCCGAAGCGACAAGGGCTGATGACGCCGCCATTGGCTGGTCAACGCCGTCAATCGCCGACGCGCTCGGCGTGATAGCGGACCTCCAGGTCACAGCGGCATTCCTGGCTGCCCTCCGACCGATACTGCACCCGCATCGAGCCACCGAACGCGGTCTCGCTCTCGGTCGTGCCCTCCAGGTGGAGGCTCACATAGTCGAGCAGGCAGGCTCGTCCCTTGATCTCGGTCCGCTCGTCGGCCGAAGTGCCGTCGGCGATGAAGGTGTCCGAGACCTCCTGGTAGTCCCCCAGCAGTCGCATCTCGAACAGCGAGTACTCCACCCACACCCGCGTCCCCGCGACGAACACGTGGCCGTCCCACAGCGACTCACCATCGGGCAGCAGTCCGCAGCTGTCCCGAACGATGTCCGTGGCGGTGAAGGCGTAGGTCCCCGCGGTCTGGGCATCTGGCGTGCCGCACCCGACAAGCACTCCCAGGCAGGCCATCACAGCGAGTCGCGGGATCGAGCCGATGCGCACACATGCATCCTCTCCGGAGATGGCAGCGCCGGCAACGGCTTGTAAGCTGCCGCGCATGCCGCCCCCGACGACCCCGCTGGTCACTGTCGACTGCATCATCCAGCTCTCTGGCGATCGGATCGTCCTGGTTCGGAGGGCTCACCCGCCGATCGGCTGGGCGCTCCCGGGAGGGTTCGTCGACGTCGGGGAGACCCTCCACGACGCCGCAATCCGCGAGGTGCACGAGGAGACCGGGCTGGCGGTGGATCTCAGCGAGCAGTTCTTCACCTACTCCGACCCGGCCCGCGATCCGCGCCGCCACACCGTCTCCACCGTGTTCATCGGCTGGGCCGAAGGAGCGCCGCACGGGGGCGATGACGCCGCCGAGGCCCGGGCGTTCCCGCTGGACGCGCTCCCGACGGACCTGTGCTTCGACCACGGCACCATCCTGTCCGACTTCATCACGTACAAGCGGACCGGGAAGCGACGGAAGATCTGAGTGCGGTATCTCTACGCCATCCTCGCACTCGGGGTGCTCATCGCGGTCCATGAGTTGGGGCACCTGATCGCGGCGCGTCTGCTGGGAATCCGGGTCGACCGGTTCTCCTTCGGCATCGGCCCTCCCATCATCACCTTCAAGAAGCGCGGCATCGCGTGGGCGCTCGGGGCGATCCCCGTGGGTGGCTCGGTCGTGGTGTACGGGATGAACCCCCACGCGAAGGGCGACCTCCTCAACGATCGCCGCTCCTTCTCCTCGAGGCCGGCCTGGCAGCGGATCCTGGTGCTCGCGTCGGGCTCGATCCTCAACTACCTCGTGGCGATCGGGGTACTGATGGCGCTGTTCGTCTCCGGCACCCACGTCGCGGTGGGAACCTCCATCGGGACGGTGGAGCCGGGCTCGGAGGCCGCGCGCGCGCAGCTGCGACCCGGAGACGCCGTGGTGGCGGTGAACGGCGCGGCACTCCACCAGTGGAGCGATCTCGTCCTCGCCACCGCAGAGCATTCGCAGAAACAGCTCCAACTCACGGTCCGACGCGACGGCGAGACCCTCGACGTGGCGGTCACCCCGCGCGCGGACGAGAGCGGCATCGGCCGACTCGGAGTGACGCAGCAGTACGTCTTTCGACAACACTCCATTGGCGAAGCCTTGAAGCTCGCGTTCGCCTACACCGAGCGCCTGGTGAGCGAAGGCACCCGCCTGCTGTTGCGCTTCGCGCGGGGGCAGCCCGGGGTCGATCTCGCCAGCCCCGTCGGCGTGTTGAAGCAGGCCTCGGACACCGCCGCGCTCGGGTGGGACGCCTTCCTCCGCGTCCTGGTGAGCCTCTCGGTTGCTCTGGCGCTGTTCTACCTGCTTCCCCTTCCCTCGCTGGATGGAGGTCGCATCGCCTTCACCGCCTTCGAGGGCCTCACCGGCCGCAGAGTGAATCCGCACGTGGAGACGCTCCTTCACACGATCGGATTCCTCCTGCTCGTCGCGGCCGTCGTGCTGGTGGCCAGGCGGGACGTGCGCCAGCTCTGGGAGGAACCCACCGACGCATCGCCTCCGTCCGCCGCCTCGACGGAATAGGGGGACTACTTTTCTCGGCGCGCCGCAAGCCCAGGAAAGAATCGGCCGGTCCCAGTGCTCCGGGACCGGCCGTCGTCGTGTCAGCGGTTCAGCCTGGGCTCGCTACAGACCAC
>JBAWAM010000022.1:0-24773 GCA_049589315.1 Myxococcaceae bacterium | reverse complement strand
CCTTCGGGATGCCGAGGAGATCGATCCGCTGTCCGCCGGTGATCTTGATCATCCGGGCCTTGTGGCGCTCGGCGACGTCGGCGATCCGGCGGAGCTCGTTCGGCGTGGTGACGCCCCCGTAGATGCGAGGTACCACGCTGTACGTCCCGTCGTTCTGGATGTTCGCGTGTACCCGGTCGTTGACGAAGCGAGCGTCGCGTTCATCCTGGTACTCCTTGCCCCAGATCGTCTTGAGCAGCGACGCGAGGCCCGGCTTGCTGGCGAGGTCCTCCCTCCCGTCCGCCAGCGCGTTGAACACCGCGGAGACGCTGCGCAGGCCCTGCTCCCGGATCGCCTTCACCAGATCCGGCTTCGTGAGCGGAACGCCCGGGACGTAGTAGTGGATGGAGGGATCCTCGACGGACTCGCCGCCCGACACCGCCTCGAGCAACACCTGCACGTCCCGTTTGCACGAGCCGCATCCGGTGCCTGCACGGGTGCTCTCGCACAGCTTCTTGAGGCTGCGACAGCCGCCCTTGATGGACTGCATGAGCTGTCCCTTCGACACCCCGTTGCAGTTGCAGATCTGGGTGTCCTCCGGGAGGTCGGCGACGCTTCGCGGCTTCGCCTCCCCCATCGAAGGGAAGAGAAGCTCGGCGCGGTTCTCCGGCAGCGCGTGCTCGCGATCATGGGCCTGCAGCAGCGTCGATGCGCTCGAGGTGTCTCCGAGCAACATCGCACCGAAGAGCCGTCCGTCGCGGACCACCAGCTTCTTGTAGATGCCCTGGGAGGCATCGACGTACGTGACCTCCTCGTCCTTTCCGGGCTCCGCGTCGCGTGTCCCCATCACCGCGAGGTCGATGCCCATGACCTTCAACTTCGTGGCGATCTTCGACCCTTCGTAGATCGCCTGCGGCTTGCGCCCGGAGAGCCGGTCGGCGAGCACCTGGGCCTGCTCCCACAGCGGGGCCACGAGGCCGTACGTCCTGCCGCGGTGCTGAGCGCACTCACCCAGCGCGTAGATGTCCGGGTGATCCGGCGTGCGGAGATCGTCACCGACGACGACGCCGCGCTCCACCCGGAGTCCTGCTGCCCGGGCCAGCTCCGTGTTCGGCCGGATGCCTGCGGAGATCACGACCATGTCGCACGGGAGCGTGGTGCCGTCGTCGAACTGCAGCCCGGTAACCTGCCCGTCCCCGAGGATGGCGCGGGTCTTCATCCCGAGGTGGACGTTCAGACCCAACCTCTCCAGCGCGCGCCGCAGAATCGCGCCGCCCGTGGGATCGAGCTGGAGCTCCATCAGGTGTTCCATCAGGTGGATCACGTGGACCTCCAGTCCCCGCTCCAGCAACCCGCGCGCGGCCTCCAGGCCGAGCAGACCACCGCCGATCACCGCGGCTCTCGGCGCGGTCGACGCCTGCTGCAAGAGGGCGTGGCAGTCATCGAGGGTCCGGAACACGAAGACCCCCTCCTTGAGCGCGCCCTCGGCGCTTCGGGAGCCCTCCATCGGCGGAATGAACGGGCTGCTCCCGGTGGCAATCACCAGGGTGTCCCAGGGCTCCGAGATCCCCTCGGTGCCGTGGACGACCTTCTGCGCGGTGTCGATGGACGTGGCGCGGACGCCGGCATGGAGGCGGACACCGTTCTGCGCGTACCAGGCCAGCGGGTTGATGAAGATCTCCTCGGGCTGCTGGCTTCCAGCGAGCACGCCGGAGAGGAGGATCCGGTTGTAGTTCCCATACGGCTCGTCGCCGAACATAGCGACATCCCAGCGACCGCCACCACCCCGAGCAATGAGCTCCTCGACGAACCGAGCTCCCGCCATCCCATTTCCAATCACCACCAGTCTGGACTTCTGCGTCATGGCCTTCCCCCTTCCGGCGTTTCGATTCGAACGGCGCACACCTTGAACTCGGGCATGCGGCTGATCGGATCGAGCGCCGGGTTCGTGAGTCGATTGACTGCCTGTTCTCCTCCCCAGTGAAACGGCACGAAGATCGTGTCCGGCCTCACCGCCGCGGTGAGCTCCGTGACGAACCGCGCGCTGCCCCGTCGCGTGCCCAGCGTCACCGGGTTGCCGTCGGCGAGTCCGTAGCGTCTGGCCAGGGAGGGATGAATCCGTGCGACGGCATGCGGGGCGAGTGCATTGAGGGCATCGACCCGCCGCGTCTGCGTGCCCGACTGGTAGTGCGCCAGGATGCGACCCGTCGTGAGATAGAGCGGGTAGCTCGCGTCGGGCTCCTCGTCCGGCGGGACGTAGTAGACCGGGTGGAACCGGGCACGACCGCTCGGAGTGGGAAAGCGGTCGGTGAACAGCCGCGGCGTCCCCGGATGGTCTTCGTCCGGACAGGGCCAGTACACGCCCTGCGAGGCATCGATCTTGTCCCAGGTGATGCCCGAATAGTCCGCCGGTCCTCCAGCGCTCGCCCTGCGCAGCTCCTCGAACACCTGACGCGGGTCCGACGTCGGAAAGCGCTCGTGATGACCGAGGCGACGAGCCAGCTCGCAGAGGATCTCGAGATCGGTCCTGACGTCGGGCGGCGGTGCGAACTGCCTGCGTCGACGGATCACCCGACCTTCGAGGTTGGTCAGCGTGCCGTCCTCCTCTGCCCACTGAGTCGTCGGCAGGACCACGTGGGCCAGCGCCGCCGTCTCCGACAGGAAGAAGTCACAGACGACCAGCAACTCGAGCCTGCGGAGACGATCCTCGATCCGTCCTGCGTCGGGCGAGGAGACGACGGGGTTGGAGCCGACGACCAGCAGGGCCTTCACGCCCCCGGGATCGCCGAGGGTGGAGAGCATCTCGAACGCGGACACTCCGGGTCCCGGGAGCGCGTCCGGGTCGACGTTCCAGACCCTCGCCACGTGCTGCCGGGCGACCGGATCATCCAGCTTGCGGTACCCCGGGAGCTGATCCGCCTTCTGCCCATGCTCCCTGCCGCCCTGACCGTTCCCCTGGCCGGTGAGGCACCCGTAACCACTGCACGGCTTGCCCACCATTCCAAGCGCGAGCGCGAGGTTGATGTAAGCGAGCGTGTTGTTCACGCCGCGCGCCTGCTGCTCCGGGCCCCTGCCGGTGAGGATCACCACCGACGGCGCGTGGCCCAGGAGGCGGGCGGCGCGGAAGAGCGTCGCTTCGGGGACGCCGGTGATGCGTTCGACCCGCTCCGCCCACCACCCGGCCGAAGCCGCGAACGTCTCGAAGAATCCTTCGGTGCGTTCCGCGATGTACCCCCGGTCGATCAGCTCCTCCCGGATGAGGATGTGGAGGAGGCCGTTGATCAGCGCGACATCGGAGCCGGGGGTGATCTTGAGGTGGAGGGTGGAGATCTCGGCGGTCGTCGAACGTCGCGGATCCACCACGATGAGCTGACCGCCTCGAGCCCGCTGCGCGTGCAGGTACTGCGTGAAGGGAGGGAGCGTCTCGGCGACGTTCGCTCCGGCGAGCAGCACCACGTCCGCGTTCGCAACGTCCTCGAGTGGGAACGGGAGCCCTCGATCCAGGCCGAACGCCCGGATTGACGCGGCCGCGGCCGAGGACATGCAGAAGCGGCCGTTGTAGTCGATGTTCCGCGTGCCCAGCGCCACCCGCGCGAACTTGCCCAGCAGATACGCCTTCTCGTTGGTGAGCGCGCCGCTGCCGAAGACGCCGACCGCATCCCTTCCGTGAGCGCCCTGCACCCGCCGGAGCTCGCGTTCGACGAGCTCGAGCGCATCGGCCCAGGTCGCCGGCTCGAGCCGTCCATTCCGTGCTCGCACCAGCGGCGTTCGAAGCCGCTCGGCATGGGCCAGGGTCGCGCCTGCGTTCCAGCCCTTCACGCACAGCTGTCCCCGGTTCACCGGGAAGGCCGGGTCGCCCGCGATCACCGGCTGCTCCGGCGACCCCGTCACCTGGATGCCGCACTGGAACGCGCAGTACGGGCAATGAGTCTTCTCCGCCGACGCCATTCGCTCCCCTCGTCGAGGCGTGGACTTGTGCAAGGGCAGCGCCAGCGCGGCCACGGGGCCGGCCCGAACGCGTAAGTTCGCGCGGGCGCTGGGAAAATCCGTCCCGGACGCGGCTGGTCGGCTGCCCTGTCGGACGGGTGCTCGGTCCCGCGCTTTCGTCGGAACGGTCAGTGGAAGCGACGAAGTCGTCGGAATCCGCGAGCTCGCCTGGCGCCGCCGGCGCGCCCTGTCGATCGACCGTCGCGCCACCGAAGCGACGAGAACGTCGGATCCGGACTTTGCACCGACCAGAATGTCGGAGGCCTCCTCGCTGGTGGACAAAGTGCCCTCGGGTCACCTTCTCTCCGGAGGGCAAAGTCCAATAGAGCGGGCTCATGAGACGCGTCAGCGAAGCGCAGGAAAGGGAAGCCCGGAACCTCACGACGCTGCTCGACGTGAGCCAGGCGCTCTCGAGCACCCTCGATCTCAAGGCCGCGTTGCTCCGTGTGCTGGAGAAGCTGGAGCGCCATCACGCGGTGCTGCGCGGTGCGGTGATGCTCATCGACCAGGAGCAGGGTGACATTGCGATCCACGTCGCGATGGGGCTGGACACAGAGGGGCAGCGCGCGCGCTACCGCCTCGGAGAGGGGATCACGGGCCGGGTCGTCCAGAGTGGAAAGCCCATCGTCGTTCCGCAGATCAGCCGCGAGCCCCTCTTCCTGAATCGGGCGTTCAAGCGGCGCGAGCAGAAGGGCCCCGAGCTCAGCTTCATCTGTGTCCCGATCATCCTCGACCGGAAGGCGGTGGGTGCGCTGGCGGGCGACCTCGAGTTCGACCCACGTCGGGACTACGACGCCGTGAAGCGCTTCTTCCTGGTCGTCGCTTCAGTGATTGGGCAGGGGCTCAAGGTCCACCGCGTGCTCGAGGCGGAGCGCCAGCGCCTGCTCAACGAGAACGACCACCTCCGTCAGGAGCTGAAGCAGCGCTACGAGTTCTCGAACATCATCGGAACCACCGGTCCGATGCGGCAGGTCTACGAGCAGATCGCGCAGGTGGCCGGCACGAACACCACCGCGCTCATCCGCGGGGAGTCCGGTACGGGCAAGGAGCTGATCGCCCACGCCATCCACTACAACTCCATCCGGGCGAAGAAACCATTCGTGAAGGTGAGCTGCGCCGCGCTGCCCGAAACCCTGATCGAGTCCGAGCTCTTCGGCTACGAGAAGGGCGCCTTCACCGGAGCCCAGGGGCGCCGGCGCGGACGCTTCGAGGCGGCGGAGGGCGGGACGTTGTTCCTCGACGAGATCGGCGAGATCAACCCTGCCACGCAGGTGAAGTTGCTCCGGGTCCTCCAGGAGAGGGAGTTCGAGCGGCTTGGCGGGAACGAGACCATCAAGGTCAACGTGCGGTTGATCGCCGCGACCAACAAGGACCTGGAGAAGGCGATCGCCGAGCGGACGTTCCGCGAGGATCTCTTCTACCGGCTCAACGTCTTCACCGTGTTCGTGCCCCCTCTTCGCGAGCGGAAGGCCGACATCATGCTCCTCGCCGACCACTTCCTCCTGAAGTACTCGCGGGAGCACGGCAAGAACATCAAGCGGATCTCGACCCCGGCGATTGACATGCTGATGAGCTATCACTGGCCGGGAAACGTCCGCGAGGTCGAGAACACGATCGAGCGAGCCGTGGTGGTCTGTGACGGGAACGTGATTCACGGGCATCACCTGCCGCCCACACTCCAGAGCGCGGAGGCCTCGGGAACCGTGACCAACGTGCCTCTTGGGGACGCGGTGGCCCACTACGAGAAGGACCTGATCTTCGACGCGCTCAAGACCGCGCGCGGGAACCGGGCCAAGGCAGCCAGGCTCCTCGGCACCACCGAGCGGATCATCCAGTACAAGGTCCGCAAATACGGGATCGACTGCGGCCGATTCCGATGAACGCGGGAAGAAGGTGCATCACGCGGCCCCTGCGCTTCCTGACCGGGAGGTCCTCGTGAAGAAGTCGCCGAAGCCCTCCTCCGGAAGGCGATCGCGGGCGTAGGACCCCAGCACCGAATCGAGCGCATCGAGGATCCCGGCCTCGTCGATGTTCTCCTTGTACAGGCGGTTCATGCGCTGGCCGCTTCTGTCTCCACCCAGGTGGAGGTTGTAGCGACCGGGCGCCTTCCCCACGAGGGCGATCTCCGCGAGATAGGGACGCGCGCATCCGTTCGGGCAGCCGGTGATTCGGAGGGTGATGGGCGCCTGCAGAAGCCCATGCTTCTCCAACAGCATCTCGACCTGCTCGGTGAAGCGGGGGAGGTAGCGCTCTGCCTCCGCCATCGCGAGCCCACAGGTCGGGAGTGCCACGCAGGCGAGCGCGTCGCGACGAAGCGGACTCGACCGGAGGTGACCATCGATGCCGTGGGCAGCGGTGAGCGCGTCGATTCTCGCGCGCTCCCTGGGTGAAACGCCCGCGATGATCAGGTTCTGATTCGGGGTCAGGCGGAAGTCGCCGCGGTGGACGCGTGCGATCTCACGAAGCCCCGTGAGGAACTGCGCTCCGTCTGAATCGAGGATGCGGCCGCTGGGGACGTGCAGCGTCAGGTGCCAACGTCTGTCGTGGCCTTTGCGCCATCCCATCAGATCGCCCGTGTGATCGAACGAGAACGGCCGCGGCGCTCCGAGCGTGAACCCGAGCCGGCGCTCGAGCTCGCCGACGAACCAGGGGAGCCCCCGGTCTTCGATGGTGTACTTGAGCCGGGCGTGGCGGCGATCGCTGCGGTCTCCAAAGTCCCGCTGCACGGTCACCACCCCCTCGGTGACCGCGAGGACCTGCTCCGGGGGTACGAAGCCGATCACGTCTGCGAGCCGGGGAAACGTGGCCGCATCGCCGTGGGTCGCGCCCATTCCCCCTCCGACGGCCACGTTGAAGCCGAGGAGCCGGCCCTTCTCGATGACCGCGATGAAGCCGAGGTCGTGCGCGAACACGTCGACGTCGTTTTCGGGCGGAACGGCGATGGCGATCTTGAACTTCCGCGGCAAATAGGTGGGTCCGTAGATGGGCTCCTCCTCGCCGCCGGCAACCTTCTCTCCGTCCAGCCACAGCTCGTAATAGGCCTTCGTCCGGGGACGCAGGTGCTCGGAGAGCCGCACCGCCCAGGCGTAGACCTCCTCGTGGACGCGTGAATCCACCGGGTTCGAGCTGCACATCACGTTCCGGTTCACGTCGCCGCATGCCGCGATGGTGTCGAGCAGCACCTTCTGCATCCCTGCGATCGTTCGCTTGAAGTCCCACTTCAGCACGCCATGGAGCTGGAAAGCCTGGCGCGTCGTGAGGCGGAGGGTGCCGTTTCCATAGGTGCGCGCGAGCTCGTCCAGCGCCAGCCACTGCGCCGGGGTGCAGATGCCTCCCGGAAGGCGCGTGCGGAGCATGAACGCATACGCGGGCTCCAGCTTCTGTTGACGGCGCTCCTCGCGGAGATCGCGGTCGTCCTGGAGGTAGCTGCCGTGGAACTTCAACAGCTGCATATCGGTGGCCGGAATCCCGGCCGTGACGGGATCCTCGATGCTGGTCGCGAGCGTTCCGCGGAGGAAGCGGCTCTGCGCCTTGATCGTCTCGACCTCGGACGGCGGTGCCTTGTCGTTTGGCTTCATCAGGTTGCCCTCTCCGCTCAGTAGACGTCGCGTTGATACCGATGCTGCTCCCGCAGCCCGTCCAGATAGGCCTCCGCGTCCTCGCGGCTGCGCTGCCCATGCTTCGAGATGATGTCGACCAGGGCCGCATGGACGTCGGGCGCCATCCCCTGGGCGTCGCCGCAGACGTAGACCGAGGCGCCACGCTCGAGCCAGTCGAAGACGTCGTGGCCGGCCTCGCGGAGGCGGTGCTGCACGTAGATCCTCTCTGCCTGGTCCCGGGAGAACGCGACGGAGAGCCGGTGAAGGTGTCCCTGCCGGAGCGCCTCCTGCCACTCGGCCTGGTAGTGGAACTGCGTCCGGAAGTGCTGCTCTCCGAAGAACAGCCAGTTCCGGCCGCTCGCGCCCACTTCGGCGCGCTCCTGCACGAAGGCGCGGAACGGCGCCACGCCTGTGCCTGGCCCGATCATCAGGATGTCGCGGGAACCATCTGCGGGAAGACGGAACCGCTCGTTCGGCTCGATGAACACCGGAATGCGTTCCTCGGGACGCCGCGTCGCAAGGTCCCACGACGCTGCGCCGAAGTGGCGTGAGCCGAAGGCGGTGTAGTCCACGACGGCGACGGTGAGGTGGACCTCGGCGCCGACCCGCTTCTGGCTCGACGCGATCGAGTAGAGCCGGGGGGTGAGTCTGCGCAGCGCGCCGACGAACGCTTCTTGCGTCCACTTGCCGGGCCAACGGCGGAGCACGTCGATCAGCTGATGCGACCTCAACAGCTCTGCGAACGCCTCAGCGTTCTCGGGCGCGAGCACGGCTTCGAGCTCCTCGCTGTGGGCGAGCGAGGCGTGCTGGGTCAGGACCGGTCGGCTGACGCGGGTGATCTCCAGTTCCTCCGCGAGCCACTGCGACATGGGGAACGTTCGCCCGTCACGCGTCACCTCGGCGGCGGCGTCGAACCCCAGCGTGTCGAGGAGGGCAGAGACCAGCGCGGGAGGGTTGCGCGGGCGGAACCCCAGCGCGTCTCCCGGCTCGTAGCTGAGTCCGGACTCGGCGAGCGAGAGCTCGAAGTGGCGGATGTCCTTCAACGCCCCGCGACCCGTGATCCGCTGGTTCGCCAGCACCTCGGCCTGGAAGGGCGCGTCCCGATGGAAGCGCTTCTGCGAGGGAGGCTGTGTCCGGAGCGACGTGACGGAGGAGACCTGGGCGGCCTCGCCCAGCGACTCCCTGGCGCGTGTGATGGCAGCCTCGATCCAGCTCTGCGCGGCGGGTTCGTAGTCCACGTCGCAGTCCGCCCTGTCCTGAAGGCGTTTCGCGCCGAGCGCCTCCAGGCGCTGGTCCAGCGCGCGGCCGATCTCGCAGTACTTCGGGTAGCTGCTGTCCCCGAGCGCCAGCACGGCGTAGCTGAGCTGAGCGAGCTTCGGGGCACGCTTGCCCAGGACGAAGTCACAGAAGCCTCGCGCATCGTCGGGAGGTTCACCGTCTCCCTGCGTGCTGACGACGAGATAGAGCAGTCGCTCCTTCTCGAGCTCGCGCAGCGGATATCTCCCGGCCGCGAGGACCCGTACGGAGAGTCCTGCTGCCTCTGCGTCGCGACTCAGGCGCTCGGCGAGGGCACGGCTGTTTCCGGTCTGCGTCCCGTAGACGATCGTCAGCCGCGCAGCCGCGACCGACGTGGATGCCGCTGGGGAGGTCGCGCCAGCGGGCTGGACTGCCGCGCGTCCGGCCACGTATCCGCTGAGCCACGTCAGGGCACCAGAGTCGAGTCCCTCGACCAGCCGCCGAAGCAGGTCCTCCTTCTCCGGGCCGAGCGGGGTGGTCGGGACCGCGACTGCGGGCACCTTCGATCCCGTGAGTTGCTGCAGCCAGGCATCCTCCGCCTTCTCCGCAAGCTCGATGGGGACGACGCCGTCGCTGCGGAGTTGGTCGAGCAGGCCGCGCCGGGCCTGGAGCGAGCGAGCCCAGGTGAGCGCAATCACCCCGGTCTCGGCGAGCGCCACCGCGACCTCCGGGTCACCGGCGACCACGGTCGCGACCACGCCTTTGTCGAAGAGCTGGCGCTCGAGGCGATAAGCGTCCTGCTCCGCGTCGCGGTGGGTGGGCAGGAGGACCACCGCGCCGAGCTGGCCCAGGCGGGCGCGACGTTCTTCACCGGTTACCAGAGGGCCGACTGCGTCGCTCGAGCCCTGGTCCGCCGGACCCACGATCATGCCCGCGGCCACCGTGTCATTCGTGGCAGGGTCGATCACGATCAGCGCGCCCGTACGGCGGTTCTCGGCGTACGGGTCGCAGAGCAGCGGGCGCTTGCAGGCAATTCGCACCCGGCCGATGTCGTTGAGCGCGAGCGTTTCGGCCGGGACCTCGGACAGGTCTTCGAGCTCCTTTCGCCAGAGCACCTCGTCGATCTGTGCGCTGACGGTTCGAGTGGTGTGCTTCACCAGGTACCGCTGCCCGGGGACGAGCGGTCGCTCGCCGAACCAGACCAGCATCGCCTCGAGGCGCTCGAGCGCCCGTGGCGGTTGATCTGCAGGCGCAAGCAGGTCTCCCCGGCTGAGATCGAGCTCATCCTGGAGGCGCAGCGTGATGGAGGCCGGGGCGGTCGCGACGGTCAGCGGTCCGTGGAAGGTGTCAATGCCGGCGATGCGGGTGCGGCGGCCGGAGGGCAGGGCGACCACCTCGTCGCCGACGTGCACTGTTCCCGAGGCGATCTGGCCTGCGAAGCCGCGGTAGTCGAGGTCGGGCCGCAGGACGTACTGCACGGGGAATCGGAAGGGCGCCTCCTCCTGCCGATGCTGGTGTGGCAGCGACTCCAGCCACCCGAGCAACGTGCCGCCACGGTGCCACGGCGTCCGCGGGCTGGGACGCGTGATGTTGTCGCCAGCGCGCGCGCTGACGGGGAACAGGCGCACCTGACTGAACCCCAGCGACTGGGCGATGCCTTCGAGCTCGGCGCCAATGCGCGTGAATACGGCCGGATCGAACCCGACCAGGTCCATCTTGTTCACCGCGACGGCCAGGTACGGGATTCCCAGCAGCGAGGCGATGTACGCGTGGCGGCGCGTCTGTGGCAGCACACCGAGCCGCGCATCCACGAGGATGACCGCAGCGTCCGCCGTGGACGCCCCGGTCGCCATGTTGCGGGTGTACTGGAGGTGCCCCGGCGTGTCCGCGACGATGATCTTGCGCCGAGCCGTCGAAAAATACCGGTAGGCGACGTCGATGGTGATGCCCTGCTCGCGCTCGGCGCGGAGCCCATCGGTGAAGAACGCGAAGTCGATCTCCTCGGGCGCATCTGCGGTCGTGGCATCGGTGGCGCGCCGTGCCGTCGCGCGCTTCACCGCCGCGAGCTGATCGTCGAAGAGCCCATCGCATTCATAGAGGAGCCTGCCGATGAGCGTGGACTTTCCATCGTCGACCGAACCGACGACGGCCAGGCGCAGCAACTCCTTCTCGTCGGCGTGGACGGGTACCGTCTGCAGTACGGCGGTCATTAGAAGTACCCCTCGCGCTTCTTGGTCTCCATGGATGCCTCTTCGTCGTGATCGATGAGCCGACCCTGTCGCTCGGACACGCGGGCCTCCAGCATTTCGGCGATGACGGCCTCGACGGTCGTGGCGGACGACTCCACCGCGCCGCTGAGCGGGTAGCAGCCCAGGGTGCGGAAGCGGACCTGGCGGAGCTCGGGTCGCTCGCCCGGTTTCAGGCGCATCCGCTCGTCATCCACCATCAGCAGCGTCCCGTTCCGCTCGACGACGGGGCGAGGGGCGGCGAAGTAGAGCGGAACCACCGGAATCCGCTCGCGGAGGACGTACTGCCAGACGTCGAGCTCGGTCCAGTTCGAGAGCGGGAACACCCGCATGCTCTCGCCGGCATCCACCCGCCCGTTGAAGAGCGACCACAGCTCGGGTCGCTGCCGCCTCGGGTCCCACTGACCGTGTCGGTCCCGGAACGAGAACACACGCTCCTTCGCCCTCGACTTCTCCTCGTCGCGCCGGGCGCCGCCGAACGCCGCGTCGAAGCCGTGCAGCGCGAGCGCCTCGAGCAGGGCCTGCGTCTTCAGGGCGTGGGTGTAGCGCTGGCTGCCGTGATCGAACGGGTTGATGCCTTCTTCGATCGCGCGCACGTTCCGGTGGACCAGCAGCCGGAGCCCGTGCTCCGCCACGAACCGATCACGGAACAAGTACATGTCCCGGAACTTCCAGGTCGTGTCGACATGCAGCAGCGGGAAGGGGAGCGGTGCGGGATGGAACGCCTTCCTCGCGAGGTGCACCAGCACCTGCGAGTCCTTCCCGATGCTGTACAGCATCACCGGGTTCGCGAATTCGGCGACCGTCTCCCGAAGGATGTGGATGCTCTCCGCCTCGAGCAGATCGAGGTGCGAGGTCATGATTGGCCTGCCTTTCCAGGACGCGCTTCGAGGGGTTCGGAGGCGAGCTGCTGCCGGAGCGCGACGACGTCTCCGAGGACGAGCAACGCTGGAGAGCCCACCGCGGCCTGGCGGGCGCGAAGGGCGATGGTCGAGAGGCTGCCCTCGATGACGCGCTGGTGCGACCAGGTCCCTGCTTCGACGACGGCTGCGTGAGTCTCGGCGGAGCGTCCCGCGGCCAGGAGCGCCTGGGTCGCCTCGGTGAGCCGGGCCCCGGACATGAAGAGGACGAGCGTCTCTGCGCGCGCGAGGTGGACCCAGTCGGGCGCGCCGTCGGTACGATGCGCCGTCGCGAACGTCACGGCGCTCGCCATCCCGCGATGGGTGACAGGGATACCCGCCGCGGACGGTGCGGCGATCCCGCTGGAGACGCCGGGGACGATCTCGAAGGGGACCCGGGCTGCGTGCAGCGCCAGGGCCTCTTCGGCGCCTCGCCCGAACACGAAGGGGTCGCCTCCCTTCAACCTCACCACCGTTCGACCGAGGCGGGCCTGGTCGATGAGGAGCTGGTTGATCTGCGCCTGCGACACCGAATCTCCGCCGCCCTCCTTGCCGGCGTAGATCAGCCGTGCGCCCCGGCGGGCGTGCAGGAGAACCTCGGGGTGGACCAGCCGATCGTGGACGATCGTGTCCGCGCTCGCGAGCACCCGCGCCGCCTTGAGGGTGAGCAACTCGGGATCACCCGGGCCCGCGCCGACGAGGAAGACCCGGCCGATGTTCGCCATCGATTTACTCATTCGTGCTCTCCCGGCCCGAAGGCCTCCTCGCGCGGGTGAAGGGGACGTGCGAGGTCGGCGATGCGGCGGAGGACGCCGCTGCGCTGCTCTCCCCGCGGGAGTCGTCGGCGGAGCCATGCGCTGAGCTGCGCCCGGCGGAGGTGGTCGCTCGAGATGAAGGCGGTGAGCTCGCGCTGCAGCCGGGCGGCGAGGGCGGGGGCGTGTCCGGAGGTCGAGACCGCCACCGTGATGAAGCCCCTGCGGCCCACCGACGGCAGCGTGAAGTCGCAGAGGTCTGGCTCGTCCGCGGTGTTGATCCAGATCCCGCGCATCCGCGCTTCGGCGGCGACGGCCTGGCTCACCTTCCGATCATTCGTGGCGACGAGGACCGCATGGTGCCCCGAGAGGTCTCCGGAGGCGTACGGGCGCTCCTCGAGGCGCAGGCGTCCTTCCTGCGCCAGCTCGTTCAGCGTCGAGGTCGCCTCGGAACAGATCACGCGGACGTCCGCGCCCGCATCGACCAACTGCTTCGCGCGGGCCTCCGCAATCCGGCCTCCTCCGATGAGGAGGACGCGCTTGCCCTGGAGGCGCAGGCACACCGGAAAGTCTGCGTGGACGCTCATCGCGAGGTCCCCCCGGCGCGCACGTGAAGTCCGCACTCACGATGCTCGGCCGACTCCCACCACCAGCGGCCCGACCGCTCGTCTTCGTGGTGTCTGACCGCGCGCGTACAGGGGGCGCAGCCGATCGACGGGTAACCGCGATCGTGCAGCTCGTTCCAGGGCAGCCCGTTCTCGCGCAAGTAGGCCCAGACCTCGTAGACGCTCCAGTTCGCCAGAGGATTCACCTTGGCGATCCCTCCGTGGGCGTCGTCCTGCTCGAGGATTTCGACGGCCGACCGCGTGGACGACTGGTCCCGGCGCATGCCGGTGACCCATGCGTTTCGTCCCGCGAGCGCACGCCGGAGGGGTTCGACCTTCCGGATGGCGCAACACTCCCGACGGGCTTCGAGGCTGTGACGGAAGGAGAAGTGCCCTGCGCGCGTGACGAGCTGCTCGACCTGGTCCCGGTCCGGGAAATACGTCTCGATCTCCAGCCCCAGGCGATGGCGGAGCACCTCGATCAGCTCATAGGTCTCCGGATGCAGGCGGCCGGTGTCGAGGGTGAACACCCGCACGCTGGGGGCGTGTCGCCTCGCCAGGTCGAGCAGCACGATGTCCTCAGGGCCGAAGCTGCAGGCGATTGCCGCGGTCGCCCCGAAGCGTCGTTCGACCCAGCGGAGGACCTCCTGCGCGGGTACAGATCGAAGGGCTTCGCGTTCGGCCGTCAAATCGCTGGTCATGGATGGCTCCGGGGCGCAGGCGCGCAGGGTCGGCGCCGCCGGCAGTGCGGCGACGTTCAGCGTGGAGGTGGACTGGAAGTGGGTAGGTGCGCATCGTCAGCTCGGGAAAGAGGGTGCCACTGCGACTCCGGGGGGAGCGCGGCGTTGACGGCGGCACCGAGTTTCAGGAGCTGTTACGGAAGCTCAGGAGGCTCGAGCGCACGGACCCGTTGCCGCGCAGAGACACGCGCAACAACAACAGGTCTGGCACATGGCGAGAGTGAGCATCCGAGCGGCACCGTAAAGGCAGACGCTCACCAGCGTCAATGCGACTGCGGTTCGAGGGGCATGTTGGTTACTCAGCTCGGTCTTTCAACCGCGCGCATCCGCTCGGCACGCTGACGTCGGGTTGCCTCCTCAGCCTCGGCGGGGATTCGGAGTGTGCGGTACACCGCAGCGGCGACCGCGCCTCCGAGCAGCGGCGCGACGATGAACAGCCAGAGCTGACCCAGCGCCCAGCCGCCGACGAACAGCGCAGGCCCGATGCTGCGCGCGGGATTCACCGAGGTGTTGGTGATTGGGATCCCGACCAGGTGAATCAGCGTCAGAACGAGTCCGATCGCCAGCCCCGCGAACCCGACGGGCGCGCGAGGGTCGGTGACAGCGAGCACGGTGAAAACGAGCAGGAAGGTGAGGGCGACCTCGGCCAGGAAGGCCGATCCCATCGCGTACCCATTGGGGGAGTGTGCTCCGAAGCCATTCGCGCCGAGCCCGGCCTCGCCCGCCGAATACCCGCCTTCGATCCCCTTCGCGATCACCAGGACGAGCAAGGCGGCCAGCGTTGCGCCGGCGATCTGCGCGACGACGTATCCGAAGGCATGGCGCGCCTTCATCCTCCCCGCGAGGAGCACACCCAGGGTCACCGCCGGGTTGACGTGGCAACCGGAGATCGGCCCTATGGCGTACACCATCGCCAGGAGAGAGAGGCCGAACGCGAAGGCAATGCCCAGCGCTCCGACCTGCTCCCCTGCGATCACCGCGGTCCCGACACCTCCAAGGACCAGCACGAAAGTCCCGAGCAGCTCGGCTCCGTACCGGCGAACGTCACTCACCTGCTCGGCCGCCATGACTCACCTCGGTTCATCGGTGCGCAGCCATGGAAAGCGGGGCAAGCCGGGGGCAGGCGGCTACACGGTCGCGTCCAACGCCTCCCGCAGCCCTGCCAGGTGCGCGAGCACGGGGCTCCAACTCCTCATGAGCGTCGAGCCATACGCAACGTTGTACGTGGCCACGCTCTTCACCCCGCGGAGCAGGAAGTCGGTGGCCACCACTTGCATTGGATGCGGCATGAGGAAAGGGTCGAACGTCGCCCTGGGCAACCACCGGACCTCGAACACGAAGTCGATGGAACCGTCGTCCGCTGGCCTCTCGCTCATCGGAGCCGGGTTGCCTGCGTCGACAACGATCTGAGCCGAGGGAGGCGGATTCTCGACGGTGGTGGGGCCAGGCAAGAGCTTGATGCCGCTCGAGGTAGAACGTGGGCGGGTGCGCTTGTGCATGCCACCCCACTACGCCGAAACGAAGCCCTCTGCCCATCGCACCGCGGTTCAAGTGCAGGACAGTGGAACTCCGGAGGCCGATGATATGAATCGCGGCCGTGAGCGATCCTACGAATGACCCGGTTCCGAATCCCCTGACATCACCCGACGATCGCGTCACTCAGGAGGGATTCGCCGGACACGAGACGGCGCGCGTGGGGCTCGGCGCGACGCTGCGAGCGTTGCTCGGGGCCTCGCGCGGGTACTGGCTGGTCAACCTGGTGAACTTCGGGGACGGGATCGCCTACTTCGGTTTTCTCACGCTGTTCACGCTCTACCTCCAGCACGACCTTGGCTTCACCACCACGTCGGCGGGGCTGTGGGTGAGTGCCTTCACCGGACTGGTGACGCTGTTCATGGCGGCCGGAGCGGGCGCGCTCTCGGATGTGCTCGGTTCACGCAGGGCGTTGACGACGGCGATTGCCTTCGTCCTGGTCGGGCGCATCCTCATCACGGTCGCTCCGAGCGCGGGGGCCCAGCAGTGGATGTGGACCCTCGCCTGGGTCAGCCTGGTGGTGATGGCCTTTGGCGAAGGTGTGATTCAGCCTGCGCTCTACGCGGGCGTGAAGGAATACACCGACGACCGGACTGCGACGCTGGGGTACGCCTTCCTCTACTCGATCATGAACCTGGGGATCGTGGCGGGCGAGTTCGTCTCGCCGCTCATCCGCGGGGCCTGGGCTTCTCGCGTCGAAGGCGTGGACGTCGCGAAGGTTCCGACGGCGGGAATCACCGGCGCGTACCTCTTCTACATTGGCATCACGGCGCTGATGCTCGTCGCCAACCTGCTCTTGTTCACGCGCAAGGTCGAGGAACGCGAGCGACGCAGCACGCCGGAGGCAACCCGAACCGAAGCTCCTTCCTGGCGTGTTCGGCTCCGCAGCCTGCCGCTCGGGGACGCGCGGTTCCTGTTCTTCATTCTCGTCCTGCTGCCGGTGCGCACATTGTTTGCGCACCAATGGCTCACGATGCCCGACTACGTGACCCGGGTCTTCCCGTCGGAGGTGGGCGCCCGGTGGGAGTGGCTGTCCGGCGTGAATCCGCTCGTGATCGTGGTGTTCGTCCCGCTGTTCGCCGCCTTCACGCGTCACCGCAGGGTGGTGGACATGATGATCATGGGCACGTGGGTGTCGGCCGTCTCGACCTTCATGTTGTTGCCCGAACCGAACCTGTTGCTGCTCATCGGCTACATGATCGTGTTCTCGCTCGGCGAGGCGCTCTGGTCTTCCCGATTCCTCGAGTACATCGCGGACCTCGCCCCGGCGAATCGCGTGGGCATCTACATGGGCATCGCCGGGCTTCCCTGGTTCATCGCCAAGTCCACGACAGGGCTGTACTCCGGCGTGATGCTGAACCGCTTCATTCCTGTCGACGGGCCCCAGGACCCGTCCACGCTCTGGCTCATCTACGGCGCCATCGCGATGATCTCTCCCATCGGACTGCTCCTCGCGCGCAGGTGGCTGCTCGAGGGCGAGAGGGCGGGGCGCGCAAGGGCCGCGTGAGCTGTTCAGCGGTCAGAGAAGGAGGAGGCCCTCGCATCCCTCCCCGGCAGGTCACGCCCGCCGCGTCGCGTCGCACCTTCGATGGAAAGGAGCGCGAGATGGAGCAGATGCAGGCAGTGGTGTTCCGGAGCACCGGTGGGCCGGAGGTCCTGCACGTCGAGACGGTGAGGCGTCCCAGGCCGCGGCCAGGCGAGGTCCTGGTCCGCGTCCATGCGGCCGGGGTGAACCCCGTCGATGATGTGATGCGGAGGTCCCAGGCGATCGGCGCGATTCTACGGGCCATCCGGAAGCCGATGATCCCCGGGTTGGACTTCGCCGGCACGGTCGTCGAAGTCGGCCGAGGCGTCGAGGACTTCCGCGAGGGTGACCCGGTCTTCGGCGCAGTGAGCACTCGTCTGAATGGCACCTACGCAGAGTACGTTCGTGTTGGCGAGGGTCAGCTCGCGCGCAAGCCGGAGCGACTCTCCTTCCGTGAGGCGGCAGGGGTCCCTGTGGTCGGGCTCACGGCGCTGCAGATGATCCGGGACAAGGCGAAGGTCGTTCCCGGGGACCGCGTGCTGGTCAACGGCGCGGCCGGCGGAGTGGGGAGCTTCGCGCTCCAGCTCGCGCGCACGTACGGGGCGAACGTTACCGCTGAATGCGGCCCCGACCACGTGCAGTTGATGCGGGACCTGGGGGCGGACGCCGTGCTCGACTACACGCGGGACGATGTGCACAAGGCGGGTCGCTTCGACGTCATCATCGATGCGGTATCGAAGCTGCCCATCGACTGGATCCCGGACCTCCTCGAGCCCCGCGGCCGGTACGTGTCCACGCTGCCACGGCGAGAGCTGATCCAGCATGCCGCCACCCATCCCTTCGAAGTGCAGAAGTTCTCGATGGTGCGTTTCCGTCCCCGCCGTACAGATCTCGAAGCACTCGCGCGCCTTCTGGACGACGGGAGGATTCGGGTGGTGATCGACCAGGTTGCGCCGCTCGAGGCTGCGCCGGACGTCCATCGGTTGCTGCAGCAAGGGCATACCGCGGGGAAGCGGATCCTCAGCATGCTTCCCTCCTGACCTGCTGACCCTGGGGGAGCTGGAGTGTTCAGGGGGGAGGCGCGGGAGCCCCCTCCGGGCCGGTGCCGGTGCCGTAACTCCCTGTGATCACGGGCGGAGAGCAACTGGCACAATCGCTGCTTCGAGGAAGAGCTCACGTCAGGAGCTCACCGCGATGCGTTCACCCCTTGTTCCGCTCTTTCTGATCCTGCTGACCACCGCCTGCGGTCCCGGGTTCGACGACCTGGGAGAGCTCTCCAGCGAGCTGTCCGAGCGTTCCACCTGCGAAGAGCTCGTGCTGGTTCGCGGCGGCATCGGATCCGGCCAGCGCGGCGCGACGCTCTCCCAGCGCACGCTCTCGGGAACGGAGGACGTCTGGGAGGAGTACGTGGAGTTCGACCCGGGCTCGAGGGCGATCTGCTCGTTCCGGGTGAGCGGGGGCGCCGACCTCTCCGGGTTGAGCCTTCGCGTCAACTACCGCGGTCCCAACCGGAAGACGATGTCGTGGAACTTCGATGTGCTCGATGTGGAGACCGACCGCTGGGTCCCGGTGGCGGACAACGGGTTCGCGAAGAGCTGGGTGTGGACGCGTGCCACGCTCCCGTTGCCTGGCGAGCCCTCCCGTTTCGTGAAGAACGGGCGCGTTCAGGTGCGGTACGGCACCGGCTCGTACCGGGATTCCTCGCTGCTCGATGAGTGGGTGCTGCTGGTGGACCGGGCGGCTTCGTCCGCTCCGGTCGACGCGGGGCGGCCTGCCACGGATGCTGGAACTGAGGTTGGAGTGCCGGACGCAGGTACGGGCGGGAATGGGCACGGCATCTGGCGTCCGGCTCCGGGAACGACCTGGCACATCCAGTACACCGGTACGCTGGACACGTCCGTGGACGCGACGATGTACGACGTCGATCTCTTCGGCACGCCGGAACCGACCATCGCGGCGCTGAAGGCGCAGGGACGCAAGGTGATCTGCTACTTCAGCGCCGGCAGCCACGAGGACTGGCGGGCCGACGCGGCGCAGTTTCCTTCGGCCGCGGTGGGCAACGATCTGGATGGCTGGCCCGGCGAGCGCTGGCTGGACACCCGCAACGCCACGGTGCGGGAGATCATGAAGCGGCGCCTCGACGTCGCAGTCCAGAAGGGGTGCGACGGCGTGGACCCGGACAACATGGATGGGTACACGAACGATCCCGGCTTCCCGCTCACCGCATCCACGCAGGTCGACTACAACCGCTTCATCGCGCGTGAGGCCCACCAGCGCGGGCTCTCGGTCGGCTTGAAGAACGCGCTCGACCTCATCCCGCAGCTCGTCTCCGACTACGACTTCGCGGTGAACGAGGAGTGTCATCGCTACGACGAGTGCTCGACGCTGAGGCCGTTCACCCAGGCGGGGAAGGCGGTCTTCCACGTCGAGTACGAGCCTGCCTCCCGCCTGAACAGCATCTGCGCCGTCACCCGTCCGCTCGGACTCTCCACGCAGCTCAAGAAGCTCGAGCTGGACGCGTGGTTCTTGCCTTGTCTCTGACCTCCCGGGGTTTGCGCCGGCGGCAGATCGTCACCAGAACAGTGCCGGACGGAGGAGGACGAATGCGACGCGATCCGGAGATGACGGCCCTGGGGTTGGGGGTGATGGCGGGCATGCGATCGATGAGCGCGCCTGCCTGGGTTGCCCACTACTTCGCGACGAGGCGCTCACGGGCCCGGAGGACACCGGTGCCCCTGCTGACGAAGAAGGGGGTTCGCCGGGCGTTCACCGCCATGGCCGGGGGGGAACTCGTCGCGGACAAGCTCCCGTGGACGCCCGCGCGAATCAAGGCAGTTCCGTTGACGGGCCGAGCGCTCTCCGGCGCGATCGCAGGCGCTGCCCTGGCGGAGACCGAACCGCGGTCGCGGTGGCGCATGGCGGCGCTGGGGGCTGCGGGAGCGGTCGCTTCGTCCTTCGGCATCTACGCGCTTCGTCAGCATGCCGTGAAGTCCTGGCGCGTGCCCCCCGTCGCTGCGGGACTCCTCGAAGATGCCGCGGTGGGCGCGCTGGGAGCGAGGCTCCTCGCCAGGGCCTGACGGTTTTCACGAAAAGGCAGGACAACCCCGCGGAGGAGATGCATCAATCTCTCTATGGAAGCCTGGCACGGCGCGCCGAATCACGGGCGCGGGATCTTCTGCAACCGCACGTTGAACCTCCGGTCGATCCGCGCGATCGGCTACGACATGGACTACACGCTCATCCACTATCGGGTGGAGGAGTGGGAGCGGCGCGCATTCGAGCACATCCGCGACCGGCTGGCGTCTCGGGGCTGGCCGGTGAACGACCTCCGGTTCGATCCGGAGATGGTGATCCGCGGGCTGGTCATCGACACCGAGAAGGGCAATCTCCTCAAGGCGAACCGCTTCGGCTTCGTGAAGAAGGCAGTGCACGGCACGCGCCCGCTCACGTACGACGAGCAGCGTGAGGCCTACACCCGGACCATCATCGATTTGTCCGAGTCTCGGTGGGTGTTCCTCAACACGCTGTTCTCCCTGTCCGAAGGCTGCATGTACGCGCAACTGGTCGACCTGCTCGATCAGCGGGTGTTGCCGGGCGTGATGGGCTACCAGGACCTGTACCGCGCCGTCCGCGAAGCGCTCGACGAGACGCACATGGCCGGGCAGCTCAAGAGCGAGATCATCTCGAACCCGGATCGCTACGTGATCCTCGAAGCGGAGACGGTCCTCGCGTTGCTCGACCAGAAGCGCTCCGGCAAGAAGCTCATGCTCATCACCAACTCCGAGTGGGGCTACACGGTCCCGATGATGAGCTACGCCTTCGATCGGTTCCTGCCGAGCGGCAAGACCTGGCGAGACGTATTCGACGTGGTGATCGTCGCCGCCCGGAAGCCGGAGTTCTTCACCACCCGGAACCTCTTCTTCGAGGTCGCCACCGAGGAGGGGCTCCTCCGTCCCGCATCCGGCGGGCTCAAGGCGGACACCGCCTATTTCGGAGGCAGCGCGGTCGAGCTCGAGCGGCACCTCGGTCTCTCCGGGGACGAGATCCTCTACGTCGGCGATCACATGTTCGGCGACGTGCACGTGACCAAGAGCGTGCTTCGCTGGCGAACGGCGCTGGTGCTGCGCGAGCTCGAAAGGGAGATCGACGCAATCGAGGCGTTCCGTGCCCAGGAGGCCGAGCTCGAGCGGCGCATGCAGGAGAAGGAGGCGCTCGAGGACGCGCTGTGTCGCGCCCGGTTGGCGATGCAGCGGCGCCGCGACGGCTATGGCCCGCAGTCCCCGGACGGAGACGACGTGCTGATGGCGCGCTGCAACGATCTGCGTCATCGGATCGAGGTGCTCGACGCCGAACTCGCGCCGATGGCGAAGGCAGCGACCGAGCTGAACAACAGCACCTGGGGACTGCTGACGCGCGCGGGCAACGACAAGAGCCATCTGGCGCGGCAGCTCGAGCGCTACGCAGACATCTACACGTCGCGGGTCTCCAACTTCCTCTACGCCACGCCGTTCGCCTATCTGCGTTCGCCGCGGGGAAGCCTCCCGCACGATCCGACGACGCCCGGTGGAACGCCGATGCCCTCGAGCAGCCCGACCTGAACCTCGAGCGGCATGGGGCACGAGGTTTGCTGCTGCTGCGGCGAATGTGGAAGAAGATACGCGCGCTCGCGGCCGTCGCCGTGTTGGGCCTGGTCGCAGGCGGGATCGCAGTGGATCGGTTCGGGACAACCACAGAGTTGGAGCCGGCGCCGGTGATCGTCGTGCTCGGTGCGCGCGTGCTGGAAGGGGGCGTGGCCTCCGGGCCGCTGCGCTCCAGGGTCGAGCGCGCAGTCGAGCTCTATCGGAGCGGGCTCGCCGACACGCTCCTGTTCTCGGGGGGCGTGGGCGGATTCCCGCCGTCGGAGGCCCGCGTTGCCCGGAACATTGCGGTGTCCCTGGGCGTGCCGGAAGAGGCCTGCATTCTCGAGGAGGAGAGCCACTCCACGGCGGAGAACGCCCGCTTCTCGGCGCAGATCCTCAGAGGGCGCGGGGTTCGGAGGGTGTTGCTGGTCTCCGACCCGTACCACCTGTTCCGGGCGCGCCAGAACTTCAGGCTTCAGGGGATCGACGCGATCCCGGTTCCGGCGCTGCTGACGGAGCGTCATCGAACGCTGCCGTCGCGAACGTATTGGACGCTGAGAGAGGTCCTGGCGCTGCTTCGCCGTCCGGCGCTCCTGTGGGCCCGCGCGCCCACCGGATCAACTGAACCGCCCCCAGCGCCAGCAGCCCCGCCGCCCCGTTGAAGGCGACGTCGCGCAGATCGTAGTAGCGGCTCGGAAGCAGCCCCTGGATGCCTTCGTCGATCCAGCCGGCGCCCAGGGTGAACAGCGCTGCGCCCACGAACCTCCGACCGGTTCTCCAGCCGGCGGGGAGGGCGGCCCAGGCGAGCAGGGCCACGACGCCGTATTCGACGAAGTGCGCCTTCTCCTCGGGGCTGGACATCGGCACCACGACCGCCGCGTAGAGGGCGCCCACACCGCCCAGCGCGGCCAGCACCCTCGGCTTGCGGTTTCGGGCATCGCGCAGGAGCAGGGTCAGCGAGACCGCCGCGGCAACCCCGAACAGCACTCCCACGGTGACCCGGAGCAGGTTCGCGTCGCGGAGCTGGTTCGTCACCGTCCGGGCCACGCCGAGCGAGGCCCAGATGGCCAGGAGCACGACCGCGAGCGCGATGCGGGCGAGGGTGGTGGAGCGCACGCTGGGACCTTGGCGCGGTGGGGCGCGGGCCGTCAAATCAGCGGAATGGACGGACCGGCTTGTCCTTCTTCGGATCGAGCAGCAACAGCCCGGACTTCGTCTCACGGGCGGTGGCCGGGCCGATCCAGAAGCCGGCAGGTTCGCTCTTGCGGAAGGTCTTCTTCATCCAGCTTTCGAGCTCGGCGAACAGCCTGCGGAAGCGGTCGGGCGCGGGATCGCGCCGACCTGTCTGTGGCGTGATGTCGAGCTCGGCCCACATCAGCCCGGGCAGCAGGTTCCCGTCGTCGTCCTTACGGGACCGCTCGTAGAAGATCACCGGCGAGCGCACCTCGTCGACGCGCCAGAAGCCCTTGTCCGGGCCGCGCTTGATCTTGTCGACGATGACGTCGCCAATCCCGCTGGCGGCGAGGTAGGCCTCCTCCTCGGGCAGCCTGTCAACCGTCGCAGGGCCGGCCTTGAACGGCTGCCAGTCGGGGGGAATCCGGCGGGGGTAGACCTCGAGCTCAAGGCGCTCGAAGAACCGGAAGAGCGCAACCTCGTCATCCGGCACCATGAAAAATTCCAGGCGGTTTGCCATGGGCCCGCCATAGCAGACCCGCCCGCCTGCTGGAACGATCGCGCGCTCGGCTGGTAGCGTTCGATCCAATGAGCGTCGAGTGCTTCCGTGTCCAGGGCGTCGAGGTGGTGCTGGCACCGGGCCTCAACCTCCTCGTGTGTCCCACCGCCGAAGCGCATTCGGCGATCTGGTCATCGCTGAAGCCGGTGATCGCGGAGCGCACTTCGGCAGACAAGCTGGGTCGCGACCTGCTGGACGCCTTCATCATCGAGGGCGCCGAGTGGGCTGCGCTCAGCAGGCTCTGTTCGCGCCTCCCGGTGGGCGAGGCCGTGATCTCCGCGGGGATGATCGGCGGGAGACGTCTGCCCGCGGCGAAGCTGCAGCTCGAAGAGTCCCTCCGCGCGGTGTACGCGCCCCGCGTGAGAGCGCCGCTCCTCAACCGCACCCTGGCCGAGCTCGACTCGGTTCAGAGGGACCTGCGTGCGCTCGGCGATCCGGTGCAACGCTCTGCGCAGCTTCAGCAGCGTGCCGCCGCACAGACGACCCGGGCCCAGCACGCGCGGGCTCAGCTCGAGCGGCTGGAAGGGGAGCGGGAAGCGCTGGGCCGGATCGAGGCCCTGCTGCCGGAGCTCGAGCGGTTCGACGCGCGCTCGTCGGAGCTCTCGCGACTGGAGGATGCCCGGTCCTTCCCGCGCGACGGCGCGGGACGCCTGGAGATGGTGCGGCGCCAGGCGGAGGCGCTGGAGCAGACGCTCCGGGGGCTGGATGAGCAGACGCGCTCGATCGAGCAGCGCTGGGTGACGATCACCCGGGGCGATGCGGACCGGGTGGTGGACCGCATCGCGGTGCTGCTCGACGTGCAGCGGCTGTGGGCGGTGCAGCTCCGCGCGCTCCCGGAGCGGATTGATACCGTCAAGTCGCGCAGGCGTGAGGTCGAACGCGCGCTGGAGAAGGCCGAGCGAGGCGAGCGCAGGAAGGGCTCCGAAGCGCAGCGTGAGAAAGCGCTCGCCCGCGACGCGGTCGACGACGCGAAGATGTTTCTCGATCAGCGGGCTCTCTTCTCCGGGACGGCCACGGCGGTTCGCGAACGCATCGAAGCGGAGGTCCGGCGACTCACCACCGAGACGGTTGCGCTGGCACCCCGAACCACGCGGGAGAAAGTGCAGCAGCAGCTCTCGAAGCTCAAGCAGGTGGGCGACCTGACGCACCGCCTGGGCGCGGTGGGGAACGACATCGAGCGGAACGCCCGGGATCGCGCGGAGGCGGAGCGGACGATCCCCCGCAAGCCGCGGAACCTCCTGGGCGCCGCTCCGGTCGCAATCGGGGTCGCCCTGGCGCTGGCCCTCGGCGTGCTGCTCGGGCCGAAGGTGCTGCCGTGGGG
>JBAWAM010000021.1:0-9242 GCA_049589315.1 Myxococcaceae bacterium | reverse complement strand
CCGGCATGCGTCTCAAGGTCCTCTTCCACGACAACTGTTTCGACGGTGCGGCGAGCGCGGCGGTGTTCTCCAGGTTCTACCGGGAGAAGGTGCGGCCCGACGCCGAGATCGAGTACCAGGGCCTCGCCCACAAGGCGGGCGGGGCGGGCATCGACGAGAGCCTGTTCACGGGCGACGAGAACGCCATCGTCGACTTCCGCTACTCGCAGGCCTCGAAGCTGACCTGGTGGTTCGACCACCACATCTCAGCGTTCCAGCAGCCCGGTGACGAGGAGCACTTCCGCAAGGATCACAGCGGGCGGAAGTTCCATGACCCGACCCGAAAGAGCTGCACGCTCTACATCGCCGACACCGCGCGCGAGAAGTTCGGGTTCGACACGGCGCCGCTCGAGGAGCTGCTGCACTGGGCGGAGCTGATCGACGGCGCGCAGTTCGACAGCCCGCAGCAGGCGGTGGAGCTGAAGGAGCCGGCGTTGCAGATCATGACCGTGCTCGAGGCGACGAAGGATCCGGAGGTCGTGCGGGGCGTCATCCGGGACATGCAGACGAAGTCGCTCGGGGAGATCGCCGCGGCGCCGTACATCGCCGAGCCGTTCGGAGTCCTGTTCGAACGACACCGGAAGAACATCGAGGTCGTCCGCAACAAGATCGTGGTCGAGAACGGCGTCGTCTCGTTCGATGTCGCCGACGAAGGCCTCGACAGCCTGAACAAGTTCATCTCGTACTACCTGCACCCGGAGGCCCGCTACACGGTGTGGGTGGGGCGCAGCCCGTCGCGCGCGAAGGTGTCGATCGGCTCGAACCCGTGGCGGCCGCAGGAGCGCCGGCACGACCTGTCGAAGCTGGCGGAGCGCTATGGCGGCGGAGGCCACCCGGTCGTGGCGGCGATCAGCTTCGCCTCGACCGACCTCGACAAGGCGCGCAAGGCGGCGTCGGAGATCCTCGCCGAGCTGCGCGCCTGATCGGCATCACCTGAGGAAGAACTGCCACCCCACGTGGCGGAGCAGTCTGACCAGCAGCACCATGGGCAGGCCCTGCACGTTCGTCCGGTCCCCGTGGATCGACGAGAACAGGGCCTGCCCCGCGCCCTCGACCCGATAGCTGCCGGCACAGCCCTCCCATTCGCCGAGATCCAGGTAGCGCTCGAGCTCGTCGTCGGAGAGCCGATACAGCGTGAGGCGCGTCTCTTCGACGTACTGTTCGCGGACGCCCGGGCCCAGCAGGCAAAGCCCGGTGACGATCTCATGCGAGCGCCCTGACAGCATCTTGAGCTGCGCGCGCGCCTGGTCCCGATCCGCGGGTTTGCCGAGCGCTTCACCCTCCAGCGACACGAGCTGATCGCACCCGATCACCAGCGCGTCAGGATGGTGCGAGTACACGGCCTGCGCCTTGCGCAGCGCGAGCATCGAGACCGCATCGGCCACGCCCGTCCCCGGCGGAACGTCTTCGCCCACGCCCGGGGCGACGACGCGATACGGAACGCCCACCGCGTCCATCAGGGCGCGGCGCGCGCTCGAGGTCGAACCGAGGATCAATTCGGAGAACGGTTGTTTCGGTTTCGCGTGCACCTGCACGTGATGTCACACCCCGCTTCGACGAGGAAGCCTCTCGTGCGGGTGCGCTCCATCGCGCGTCAGGCGGTCTGCGGGAAGACAATCGAGACGACGGAGATCAGGCCGATTTACCGGCCTCTGGCGCGATTGGGCGGAAGTGAAAACACCACGTTTGCGCCTTGTCAGAGCAAGTGACGATGCTCACGTTGTCACGGCACGTCACCTCATGCACGGAGGCGTCAGATGAACGGCCCCAACACGAACGGCGAAACGCAGTCGTGGTCGGCGCAGGGCAGGCCGGTGGAGTACGTGAGCATCAAGGTCCGGACGTTGCTCCGCCGCGCGGCGGAAGGTGATGGCCCCTGGTACTGGGCGGTGAATCCGTACCAGGGCTGCGAGTTCGGCTGCACGTTCTGCAGCTCCCGTTTGAATCGGACGGAGCTCGAGGACTGGCGCGCGTTCGAGCAGCGCGTCCGGGTCAAGGCGAACGCGGTGGAGGCGTTTCACCGCGACGTCCGGGCCTCCGACTTCGAGAACCGCCAGGTCGTGCTGGGGACCTCCAGTGAGCCCTGGCAGCAGGCGGAGGAGAACTTCCGCGTCACCCGTGCGCTGCTCGAGGCGATGGCCACCGTCGACGGCGTGGATCTCCGCATCAACACCCGCTCCTCGCTGATCGCGCGCGACACCGACGTGCTCCGCAAGATTGCCCGAAAGGGAAGGGTGACGGTCACCTTCTCCATCGCCTCGCTGGACGAGCGGGTGAACCGCCTGATGGAGCCCCGGGCCCCCTCGGCGCTCCGACGCCTCGCCGCCATGGAGGCGCTGGCGCGGTCGGGCATCTCGGTCGGGCTGGTGGTCTCGCCCTACCTCCCGGGTCTGGACGAGGACGAGCTCTCGCTGGAGACGCTGATGACCCGCGCTTCGAACGCGGGCGTGCGCTTCGGCGGGCTGGTCCCCATCCAGTTCGCCCCGGGGCAGCGCGAGAACTTCCTGTCGCACGTGACGGCGCTCTACCCGGACGCCGCGACCCGATTCCGGCGGATCATCGGGCGCAGGGCGATGTCGTCCGAGGAGCGCGCCGAGCTCCGCGGCCGGTTCGATGCCCTCTGCGCACGCCTGGGCGTGGAGCCTCTGCATCGGGTCGCTCCGCCCCGGGCCGTGGAGCGTCGAACGCCCGCGGCGCAGCAGCTCACGCTGTTCTCGATGGAGCGGCTCGCCTAGAGACGCGGCCGTCGTCCCGGGCTGCGCATGCCTGCCCTGGGTGGGGGCATCCGGGAGTCGGTGGATCCTCGCCTGCCGGCGGGTCTTGCCGTAGCATCCCGGCCATGTCGTCGAGGTGGTGGACCTTCGCATGCATCGTGGGCCTGCTCGGGGCCTGTGACAAGGGTGGGGTGGCCGGGAAGAGCGCCCCGCCGCCGGCGCAGCCCGCCACCCCTGTCGCTACTGCGCGCGCCCAGTCGGCCCCTTTGGCTCCCGCCGAGCCCCGAGCCGAGGAGCACACACGCAAATCGCCGGAGCAGCACCCGCACGCGCCGCTGGCGGTCTGCCGCAGCAAGGGTGACCCGCTGGAGGCAGCGCGCCACTACTACGACGCTGGCCAGTTCGAGGAGGCGCTCTCCTGCGCCGCCCAGGCCACTGCATTCTTCCCGGAGCTGCCCCAGTCCCACTCGGAGAAGGGCGCGGCGCTGTCCGCCCTGGGCAGGTTCCCGGAAGCACAGCTCGCCTACGCGCGGGCACTGGCGATCCACCCGAACCACCTGGACGCGTTGCTGGGCGCCGCGCACCTGTACGCGGTGAGCATGCCCTCGTCGCGTGAGAACGACGAGCTCGCCTCCACGTACGCGGAGCGGGGCCTGGCGCAGTCGCGGGTCCAGAAGGACAAGCAGCTGATTGCGCAGTTCGCTCTCGTCTCGGCCATGGCCTTCAACGACCTCGGCCAGGCGCGCGACGCGCTCGCCCGCGCCGAGGAGGTCCTTCGGGTCGAGGAGGAAGACCGGGAGGCCTCCTACGAGCGCGCGGTCGCCTTGTTCGAGCTCTGCCGCTTCGACGAATCGAAGCAGGGGTTCCTCAAGCTGCTCGCTGACGAGGATCGGGGCGCACACGCCCACCACCACGTCGGGTTGATCCTCGAGCGCGAGTCGCAGCTCGAGGAGGCCGAGAAGCACTTCTCCGAAGCGCGGAGGCTGGCACCGGAGGACTTCTCCACGCCGCAGCTCCTGTCGGAGGCCGAGTTCAAGGCCGCAGTGGTGAAGGCCGTGGAGGAGCTTCCCGACGACATGCGCCGGGACCTCGCGGGTGTCCCGGTCACGGCCGAGGAGCTGCCTCGCGACGACGATCTCCTCGGCGGAGATCCGCCGCTGTCGCCGACGATCCTCGGGCTGTTCCGCGGTCCGCCCCTGGGCGACCGCTGCTTCGTCGCACCGGGGCAGCCTTGCAGGTCCGTCGCCCTGTACCGTCGCAACCTCGCGCGCGCGGTGCGCAGCCGCGCCGAGCTCCTCGAACAAATCCGGGTGACGCTGCTCCACGAGGTCGGACACCTTCGCGGTGAGGACGACTTCGAGCTGGCGGCGCGCGGACTCGAATAGACCCATGCCCCTTCCAACGAAGCTGCCCATTGCGGTGGTAAGCGCCCGCGGGGCGCAGCGACTTCGCCGCCAGAACCCCTGGTGTTATCGGACCGAGCTCGAGCGCGCGCCGGAGGTGAAAGAGCGGGGTCCCATCGTCCTGGTGACCGATCCGCAGGGGAATCCGGTAGGGCAGGCGTTCTACGCCCAGCGCTCGCCTCTGGCCCTGCGACTGCTCACCCGTCGAGGGCCGCAGGAGGAGCCCATCGACGAGGCCTTCTTCCGACAGCGCCTGGAGGCGGCGATCGCCCGGCGAAAGGTGATGGGGCCGCGCGATGCGATGCGCCTGGTGCACGGCGAGTCGGATCTCATCCCGGGCCTCCTGGTGGATCGCTATGGCGCGGGGCTGACGCTGCAGACGCTGAGCGAAGGCGCGGACGCCCGGAAGGAGCTGTTCGCGAAGCTTCTGGTCGAGCTCACCGGCGCCAGCCACGTCGTCTGCCGCGACGACGCCTCCGGCCGTGACTGGGAGGGCTTGCCCCGCGAGGTGAAGGTCCTCCACGGCGAGGGACCGGCGCTGTTCAGCTACCACGAGGGCGAGAACCGCTTCGAGGTCGACCTGATCGAGGACCACAAGACCGGGTCGTTCCTCGACCAGGTCGACAACCACCTTCGCGCCGGCGAGCTGGGCCGCGGCGAGGCGCTCGACACGTTCAGCTATCACGGCGGGTTTGCGCTCTCGCTCGCGCGCAACTGCAGCAGCGTGCTCGCGGTAGAGCAGGACCCCGACGCCGCGGCGCGCGCCTCCGCCAACGCGAAGGCGAACGGACGGGACAACGTCACCGTTCGCAACGGCAACGCCTTCGACGTGCTGCACGAATTCGACCGCACCGGGCGCAAGTTCGACACGGTCGTGATCGACCCGCCCGGTCTGGCCAAGCGCAAGGAGGGGCTGAAGACCGCCCTGCGCGCGTACAAGGAGCTCAACCTCCGCGCGTTCCGCTGCCTCAGACCGGACGGGTTGCTGGTGACGTGTTCGTGCTCCGGGAAGCTGGACCGCATCGCGTTCGAGGAGATGGTGCTGTCCGCGGCCCAGGACGCGAAGCGGTCCGTGCAGATCCTCGAGCGACGCGGCGCAGGGCTCGATCACCCCGTGCTCGGGACGATGCCGGAGAGCGAGTACCTCAAGGCGATCTTCCTTCGGGTGCTCTAGCGGTCACGCGTTCAGAGGGTCGCCGTCTCCATGTGGAGACAGGTGCGCAGCCGTTGGCGGATCTCGTCGATGAACTCGTAGCGAGAGCGCAGCTCCGCCTTGAAGTGCCGGTCGTCGGCGTGATCGATCTGCTGCAGCAGCTCTCGCGTGTGGTACTCGAGCAGCAGTTCGAGCTCGCGCGCCTGGTCTTCTCGAAGGTCCAGCATCATGGTCGCGACTCCTCCGGACAAACTTGCGCATGCTGTCGCCGCGCGCCGCGCGCCACGTGAAGCGAGCGGGGGAGAGGGCGTCGCGCAGGCAGGTCGAAATCAAAGCACCCTCACCGGATTCTCCGTTCGGACGTGCGGGCACGTCGTACACCGGCCCCGATGCGGACGGCGCGCCCGTCCTCGTAGAGTCCAGCCGTGGTACCGGACCTGCAAATCGATCTCGACGTGACCGGGGATGGACGGAGGCGCCTGACGGTCGCCCGGCCGCCACATCCGATGGTGATCGCTGCGTTCTGGCTGTGTCTCGGCGCGGGAACGGTGCTCACGCTGGGCGCAGCGGCGATGGAGACCTCGATCCGCTGCAGCCAGGCCGACCGAAGCTGCGTCGCGCAACGCGTGGATCGCGCGGTCTTCTCGCTTCGAGCTGCGGACCGCTCTGCGGCCATACAGGTCGAGCCTGCGTCGGATGATCCCCAGGCGGGACTCGCCCTGGTCTTCGTCGATGCAGAGAAGCGGAGCCCCGTCGCATGGGCGCTCTGGACCGGAGACGCCTGGCTCCATCGGGCGGCGGATTCGGTGAACCGCTTCCTCCGCGAGCCGGACCATGCCGACCTCGAACTGCGGAGCCGGAGCTGGCCCATGGCGATGCGGGTGGGCGCTCCACTCCTGCTGATCGCTGCCACCGTGTTCGCGTTCAGCCGTCGCCGATTCCGCCTGACGCTCGAGCAGCTTCCGGATGCAGTCGCAGTGAGGCGGCAGAGCCTGTTGTCAACGGCGCACCTTCCGATCTCGAACCAGACGCGAAGCACTGGACTCGATCTGGAGAGCGGAGCGGATGGGGTCCGCCTCGTCCTCAGCCTTTCGGACGGTCAGAGATTCGCAGTGACCCCGTGGGTCGCCTCCGAGCGCGAACTGCGCGAGGTGCGGGAGCGGCTTCGGGCGTTCCTGCTGCTGCAGTAGGCTTTCCGGATACGATCGCCCCGGTTCCTCTCATGCCTTCCGGCGGCGCACCACCACGGTGCCGGCGAGTCGGTCGCCCAGCCGTTGCTTGAGTGGGTTCGTCGCCGCGGTCGCGAACTCTGCGATGACCATCACCATGGTCGCGAGCCCCATCACGAGAACAAGGGACGCGAACTCCGCGCGATAGGTCACACGATCCAGCCCGAGCACCGCCTCGTGCAGCCGCGTTGGAAACGAGAGCAGAATGATCGGCAGGTTCCGCAGGAACGACTCCCGCATCGTGCACGGGCGACCGGTCACTGCATTCCGAACCTCGAGACCGCAGAGGCTCTTGCCGATCGTCGAGCCCCAGTCGGTCAAGGCGAACCACGTCCAGCCGACGAGCAATCCCGCGACCGGGCTGCCGAGCAGCTTGCCGAAGCCATAGACGGTGAACCCCACCCCGATGAAATCGATCAACTTCGCAAGCACCCGCCGAGGGAGTTCCGCGAGTGCATCCGCAACAGGTCCCACCTGGGGAACTGGAACGGACATGCCCGAAGCACCGATGGGCTTCAATTCGACCGCGACGAGCTGACCGTCCCGGTCGCGGACCGCCTCGTCGAACTCGGCGAGCGCCTGGATTCCCGGAACGAGCTTCAGCATTGGCTCGATGCGCGTCGATCGCGTGGCGTAGCCGAACACGCCCGCGCCAACCAGGACGACCGCACCCGTCTCGACACGCTGACCTACAGTCACGACGACACTCTTGCGCATCGGCAGCTCCCTTCGATTGCCGCCGATACCGCAGCCCAGCGGATGTCTGCAACCCTGCCGGTGCACATGCGGGAACGTGTAACGGACAACGCTTCGCTTTGAAGCGAGCGCTCAGGTCCCGAGGCCCAAAGTAGGAGCACGGGTCATGAGCCTCACCCTGGTAGGTCAGCGTCAGGCAGACGTGCCGATGCAGGTCCTCCTCGATCTCGCCCGCGCAACAGATCCGGGTGTGCTGCCGGTGCTCACCGAAGTCCGTCGTTCCGACGTCGGAGGAAGCCCGTACACACTGCACGATCCCGGCGCTCCCCTCGATCTTTCCGCGCGGCTCGGGCCCCGCGACGTCCTGATCCTCTACATCCCGGGCAGGAGCACCGGGGGGGTCGAAGTCAGCCGCCCGAAGGGTGAGCCGTTCCACCTCCGCTGTCTCAGCTTCTCCACCGACGCCGACTATGACCTGGCCTGGTCGCTCGCCCAGCAGATGACGCATCTTCTCGGGGTGCCCTTCGTGACGGACGTGGGCAAGGCAGTCGACGGGCCGCCGACCGGTGATTGGAGGCAGGAGCACCGCGCGGCCACCTTCAAGAGACTTGCCGCCGTCTTCGCCCGGCAGGGCACATCCTTTCTCCAGACGCCGGTTCGACCCTTCTGGGCCGGACCCCGGGTGTGGCAGGCGGCGAATCGGAAGGTCGACCGATTCACCCAGATGGTGACGGACCTGGTCCGGGTCGGCTCTGGCTACCGCGTGTCCGGTGTCGAGACCCCCGCGCGAGTCCAGGTCAGGCCGGTGAAGCGGTCCTTCGGCATCTTCCGTCGACGCCAGGTCGTAGAGGCCGAACAGTGCCTGCTGGAGCGTCCGTGCCTCGTCGCGGAGGCGCAGCGGATCCTCCTCGCGCTCGAGGACACGCGGTGGATTCTGCTCTGGAACGACTTCATTCGCGTCGCAGACCCGTGGCTGACCTGGCTCGACGACCGACAGGCAGTGCTGCGGCTCCCACGGGGCGGTGAGGAGACCTTCGTCGAGGAGGTCTCGCGGGCCGCGGAGTCCCAGTACCAGGCCCCGGCTTCGTCCGTCGGCGCGACGTGACCGCTGCGCCGCGACTTCCAGAGCTGGAGCCCGTGCACTTCAGTGCGCGCGCAACACCTTCAGCGCCTCAGCCCAACGAAGCAGCTCGTCGAGCATCGCGGTGGCCGACTTGTCGTGCAGGTCATTCGCCTCGAACACGTCGTTCTTCAGGTGCTGCGGGAACATCGGGATGGTCACCGACTCGAAGATCGGCATCACCGAAACCGTGGTGAGCACCTGCTTGGACATCATCACCGAACGGACGCCGCCCGCCACGCCGCCGTAGCTGACGAAGGATGCAGCCTTGTACTTCCACTCCTTCGACAGGTAGTCGATCGCGTTGACGAAGGCCGGCGGCGCGGCGTAGTTGTATTCGGGGACGACGAACACGAACGCGTCCGCCTCGTTCACGATCTCGCTCCACCTTCTGGTGTGATCGTGCTCGTACTGGCCCAGCCGCGGGTGCCTCGGCTCGTCGAACATGGGCAGGTTCAGCTCGCCGAGATCCACGAAGCGAACCTCGAACTTGCCGTGCGCTTTCGCCCTGTCGACGAACCACTGGGCGATGGGAAGTCCGGCGCGACCGGGGCGCGTGCTGGTGAAGATGACGTGTAGCTTCGGCATACGGCAGAACTAGGTTGGGCCTCGAACAAGGGGAACTGCTTCCGGCCGGCCGGGTGAGCGCCCCTGTGCCGGAGGTCGACGGCCTATCGTGCAAACGGGCCGACTCACGGCGGGCATGGAACGGGAGTTCGCGCCGTTTGCACGCGCAATGAATCGAACTCCAAACCTCCTCTTGGCCCTGTTCTTCGTCGCTTCAGGCTGCGGCTTGTCCGTGGACGAAAGCGGCTCCTCCCCCACGCCGCCCACGCAGGGTGAGCACGTCACGCAGCCCGGCTCCCCAGACGAGCCCGGTTCCCAGCC
>JBAWAM010000020.1:0-3019 GCA_049589315.1 Myxococcaceae bacterium | reverse complement strand
GGCTCGGGCTCATGCTGATGCTGGTGTTCGCCGTCCAGCTGCGATGGCTTCCCGCGCTGGGCGGCCAGGGCTGGTCGGGCATGGCGCTGCCGGCCCTCACGTTGGCGCTCCCGGCCGCGGCGACGGTCGCGCGGCTCACGCGCTCGAGCATGCTGGAGGTGCTGGGCGAGGACTACCTGCGCTCTGCGCGGGCGAAGGGGCTGCCCGAGCGCACCGTCATCTACCGTCACGCGCTGCGGAACGCGCTGATCGCGATCATCACGTTCGTCGGACTGCAGTTCGGCCTGCTGCTGGGCGGAAGCGTCGTCGTGGAGTCGCTCTTCTCCCGCCAGGGGCTGGGGCAGCTCGTCGTAGCCGCCGTGTTCGCCCGCGACATCCCCATCGTCCAGGGCTGGTGTTTGCTGATCGCCGCCACCTACAGCCTGGTGAACCTGGCGGTCGATCTCTCCTACGCGCTGGTCAACCCGAGGATTCGCTACGATACCCGGTAGCGACGCCCAGAGTCCTCCGCCCCCCCGCGCCTCGGCCTACCCCGAGCTCCGACGCTTCCTGCGCCACAAGGGCGCGGTCACGGGCAGTGTGCTGCTGCTCGTCCTGATCGCGATGGCGGTGGCCGCCCCCTGGCTCGCGCCCTACGACCCGATCGCCCAGGATCAGCGGGCGTCTCTGCGCGCCCCCGGCTCGGCCCACCTCCTGGGGACCGACGTCTTCGGACGGGATATCCTGACCCGCGTGATCTGGGGCGGACGCCAATCGCTTCGCGTCGGGTTGCTCGCGGTCGCCGTAGGCGGCGTGCCCGGAACGGTCCTCGGGCTGCTGGCCGGTTTCTACCGCGGCTGGACCGGCACGGTCGTCCTCCGGCTCACCGACCTCCTGCTCGCCCTCCCCGGCATCCTGCTCGCCCTGACCATCGTGGCAGCCACCGGGCCCAGCCTCGAGAACCTCATCGTGGCGGTCGGTGTCTCCTCAATGCCGGCCTATGTACGCGTCGTCAACGGCGCGGTGCTGGACGTGACGACGCGAACGTTCATCGAGGCGAGCCGCGCCTCGGGCGCTGCGGATCTGCGGGTGCTGGGTCGCCACGTGGTGCCCAACGTGCTGGCGCCGATCATCGTGCTCAGCACGCTCGGTCTCGGCAACGCCCTCCTCGTCGCGGCCACGCTGAGCTTCCTCGGCCTGGGCGCGCAGCCGCCGACCCCCGAGTGGGGCGCCATGCTCAGTCAGGGCCGGGAGTTCATCTTTGGTTATTGGTGGATCGCCACCTTCCCCGTCGTCGCGATCCTGCTGGCGGTGATCGGCGCCAACCTGCTCGGCGAGGGGATGCGCGATCTCCTGGATCCCCGGCTCCGGGTGTAGCGATGACGAGGACCTGACCCATGCGCATCGTGATCGGGCCCCTCCCGTGGACCCCGGCGGGGCCATCCGTCCTCATCACGGCCGGCAACCGGGGCGAGCTCCTGCCTGCGCAGTTCGATCGCTTCGCCCGCCTGGGCGACGGCATCATCACGACGTACGTCGAGACCGCAGAGTGCCATGTCGTGCGCGAGCTCGGCGACGAGGCGCTGGCGCGTCATGGCCGCGCGCTGCCGGGCTTCCCGCTCTGCGTCTACACGACGGTGCGGCTGGTCGGCGAGCCGACTGGAAGCCGCGCCGAGCGGGACGAGCCGGTGGCCGGGTGGGATCCAGCAATGCCCGCGCCTGGCTCACGACGAAGCTCGAGAGCGGGATGTCGCGCGGGGCGATACCTCTCTCACGCCCGGGGATCGGGCCGCCGCGACCAAGCTCGCCATCAGGGCCTGAGCCGACGGAGAGCCGCACCGACTCGATCAATTGCGAACTGGCGGTCTTGGAGAAGCGCGTCGTGCCGTTCCTGAAGCTCACTCAAGGAACGCGCGAGGGCCTCCCTGTCCCGGAGCAAGGCTGCATGGGCTATCTCGAGCCTCACCAAGACTTGGCTCTTCGCGTCAAGCTCCTGACTCGTTCGCACGAGGGCGGCTCGGTTTTCCTGGAGGTCGCCGGCGAGACGTTCGATCTCGGACCGTCGCTCGAGTCGCTCGCGCAGCAGCGCCTCGACCGCGTCGACCCGACGCTCCCAGCTCCGGGCAAGCTGCCGAATGACCTCCATCTTCGTTCGGATGACATCAAGCGCGGTTCCCGGCTTTTCCCGCTCGCCGCCCCCCCGGTCACCGCATCCGATCGGGACGTTCGCGTCCTGTTCGGGAGCGCGGGCGGACGGCATCACTCGCTCCATCGCATCCTGTGCTGTCCCTTCGCGCCTTGCGACCATAGGCGGGTGAAGGGACCCGAGGTCTCCGCGCTCTCCGTAGAGCCGCGAGAGCGCCCGTTCCAGCGCATCAGCCGTGGCCGTGGCCACGTCGATCCGATACCCGGTGCACGAGCGTACCTCGGCGACGACCTCGGCGTCGGTCGGATCATCCATGGCCAGGACAATCCGGTCATCGGCCTTGGCTATCGGCATCGCCCGGTGGTGGCGTGCGTAACGCTCGCTGATCAGAGCCGTGAGGCCTGGATCGATTGACCGGCGGTCGAGATCGACAAACGCGACCCTGAGCTGGATGCTGAGCGCGTGCTTGAACTGCCGCTCGGTGATGTACCCGAGCTCGATCAGAGTCTCGCCCAGCGGGGAGCCGGTACGCCTCTGGCAGGCGAGCGCAGTCTCGAGCTGAGCCGACGTGAGGAGATTCGTCTCGATCAGGATGTCACCGAGCAGGTGCTCTCGCCGGTACTTGCCGAGGACGGCGTTGAGCTCGTGCGGCGTGATCAGCTTCCGGTCGACGAGCATCTGTCCGAGCAGCGGGCGTGGCTCGGTCTGCTGTTGGAGTGCCAGCACCTGTTCGAGCTGAGTCTGGTTGATCAGTCTGTCCTTGACCAGCAGTCCACCGAGAAAGGGATGGCGGCGCGGACGGGCGCCGTGGATAGCTGTCGAGGCTCCCCGGGTGGCGTTCAGCTCCGCTACGTTCATCACGTTCTCCTCCACCGACACGGGCCACCTGACGGG
>JBAWAM010000019.1:0-2387 GCA_049589315.1 Myxococcaceae bacterium | reverse complement strand
CCCTCGACATCCGCGCGTCCCTCGATCGCTTGACGCGCGCGCTGGGCCATCTGCTGCTGCAGCCGCTGCGTCTCCTCCGCCTGGTTGCGCGGCTGGACGCGCATGAGCTGGGCGACGAAGTTGGTGTTGATGGCCGAGAGCATCCGGAGGAAGCCTTCATAGCCTTCCTTCTTGTACTCCTGCTTCGGATCCTTCTGACCATAGCCGCGCAGGCCAATGCCCTGGCGCAGGTGGTCCATCGCCAGCAGGTGGTCCTTCCAGAGCTGATCGATGGTGGCGAGGAACCGGTACTGGCAGAAGCGGTTGAAGTCCTCTCCGAACTCCTCCTCGCGCTGCTTGTAGACCTTCTCCACGACCTGGAAGATCTGCTCCTGGACCTCCTCGCGGCTGGTGGTGCCGGTGAAGGTCATCTCCACGTTGAGAGTGTCCTTCACCGCGCGGGCAAGGCCGTCCAGGTCCCACTGACCCGGGCTGCGCGTCGGACAGTAGGTGTCGGTGGTGGAGACGATCACGTCCTCGACCGCGTCGAGCACCATCTCGCGGAAGTCGGCCCACGAGACCGTCTGCTCGGAGCGGATCTTCGCGCGGGTCTTCTTGTCCTCGTCGTACTCGATGAGCGGCGTGCCCGCGCCGGCGGCGAGGACCCGGCGGCGCGTCTTGTAGATCGTGCGCCGCTGCTGGTTCATCACGTCGTCGTATTCGAGCAGGTTCTTGCGCATGTCGAAGTTGTGGCCCTCGACGCGCTTCTGCGCGCTCTCGATGGCCTTCGACAGCCACTGGTGCTCGATCTGCTCGCCCTCCTCCATCCCCAGCCGCTCCATCAGCATGGAGATGCGCTCGGACCCGAAGATGCGCATCAGGTCGTCTTCGAGGGACAGGTAGAAGCGGGACTCGCCGGGATCGCCCTGACGAGCTGCGCGGCCGCGCAACTGATTGTCGACGCGGCGGGACTCGTGGCGCTCGGTGCCGAGGATGAAGAGACCGCCGAGCGACCGGACCTCGTCGCGCTCCTTCTGGGTGATCTCCTGGTACCGCTGGAGGAGCTGCTGGTAGCGCGCCTCCCACTCCGCCATCGTATGCTGATAGGGGGTGAGGTCCGCCGGCTGGTCGCCCTCCGGCTCGGGGATGGCAGGCTTCGGACCGGCCTCTTCGAGGGCGAGGACCTCTGGGTTGCCGCCCAGGAGGATGTCCGTGCCACGGCCGGCCATGTTGGTGGAGATGGTGATCGCGCCCCTGCGACCCGCCTGGGCGACGATGTTCGCCTCGCGCTCGTGCTGCTTGGCGTTGAGGACGTTGTGCGGGATGCCGCGCTTCTTGAGGATGCCGGCGACCGCCTCGCTCTTGGCGATGGAGACCGTGCCCACCAGGACCGGCTGGCCCTTCTGGTGGAGCTTCTCCATCTCGTCCGCCATCGCGTTGAACTTCTCGCGCTCGGTCTTGTAGACCACGTCCTCGTGGTCCTTGCGGACGTTGGAGCGGTTGGTCGGGACCACCCGCACGTCGAGGTTGTAGATCTTGGCGAACTCCTCCGCCTCGGTGTCCGCCGTACCGGTCATTCCGGACAGCTTGGAGTACATGCGGAAGTAGTTCTGGAAGGAGACCGTCGCGAGCGTCTGGTTCTCGTTCTCGATCTTGACGCCTTCCTTGGCCTCCACCGACTGGTGCAAGCCATCCGACCAGCGGCGTCCGGCCATCAGACGGCCAGTGAACTCGTCGACGATGATGACCTCACCGTCGCGGACGACGTAGTCGCGGTCGCGCTTGTAGAGCGTGTGCGCGCGAAGCGCCTGCTCGACGTGGTGAAGCGTCTCGATCTCCTCGGGCGCGTACAGGTTGGCCACGCCGAGCCGCTTCTGGATCTTCTCGATGCCGTCGTCGGTGAGGCTGACCGACCGGGCCTTCTCGTCGATGAGGAAGTCCTGGTCGGGGATCATCCCCGGGATCACCTGATCGACGCGGTAGTACTTGTCGGTGGTGTCGTCCGTGGGACCGGAGATGATGAGCGGCGTCCGGGCCTCGTCGATGAGGATGGAGTCCACCTCGTCGACGATGGCGAAGTTCAGCTCGCGCTGGACGTAGTCCTGAAGCCGGAACTTCATGTTGTCGCGCAGGTAGTCGAAGCCGAACTCGTTGTTCTGACCGTAGGTGATGTCGGAGCGGTAGGACTCCTGGCGCTGACGGTCGTTGAGTTCGTGGAGGATGCAGCCCGTGGTCATGCCGAGGAAGCGGTAGACCCTCCCCATCCACTCGGCGTCGCGCCGGGCGAGGTAGTCGTTCACCGTGACCACGTGCACGCCACGGTTGGAGAGCGCGTTCAGGTAGGTCGGCAGGGTCGCGGTGAGCGTCTTGCCTTCGCCCGTGCGCATCTCGGCGATGTTGCCCTGGTG
>JBAWAM010000018.1:0-1655 GCA_049589315.1 Myxococcaceae bacterium | reverse complement strand
CTCATGCCGCACTGCAACATGGACCGTCTAGGTTGTGGACGGAGCGCCAAAAACACAGAGGGGGATTCGAGATGAAGTCGTCCATTTCAAGGAAGGCGTATTCGCGAGCTGTCTGCGCCGTGATGCTGCTGGCGTCGGCTGCAGGGTGCGGTGATGGCACCGTCGATTCGGTGGAGCCGGGCGGGCAGAAGCTGCTCACGGCAGGCCGCGGCGCTCCGGCCGCCGGTCCCGATGCAGCCGATCTCGCAGCGCTGATTCAGCAGGGCAAGGCGAAGCCGAACCAGCTGCTGGTCAAGTACCGGACCGCGGAGCAGGCCGCGCGGCCGTCAGCTTCGCTGACCGCGCTGAAGGTTCAGGCGAACCGTGGGTTCTACCGCCCGAGCAAGGCGCTCAAGAGCGCGGCCGATGAGATCGGCCGGTGGCGCCTGGTCAGCTTCGCCGACAGCCAGACCACGACGGAGGCCTTCAAGGCGCTGCGCAACGACCCGAGCGTGGAGTACGTGGCGCCCAACGTCGTCTACCACCTGCTCGCCCGGCCGAACGACCTGAGCGCAGACGACTGGGGCCTGGACAATACGGGGCAGACGGTCCAAAGCTCGGTTGGCAAGGCTGACGCCGACATCGACGCCCCCGAAGCCTGGGCCATCCGCAGCGATGCTTCCAACGTGGTCGTCGCCGTGATCGACACCGGCATCGACTACACCCACCCGGATCTGGCGGCAAACATCTGGACCAATCCCGGCGAGATCCCCGGCAACGGCCTCGACGACGACGGCAACGGCTATGTCGACGACGTCCACGGCTACGACTTCGCCGACCATGATTCCGACCCGATGGACACCCACAGCCACGGCACGCACGTGGCCGGCACCATCGGCGCGGTGGGCAACAACGGCCAGGGTGTGACCGGCGTCGCCTGGAAGGCGAAGCTCATGGCGGTGAAGGTCTTCGGCGGCGGCAGCGGTGACGCCTACGCCTCGGACATCGTCAACGGCATCCTCTACGCCGCCGACATGGGTGCGAAGGTCTCCAACAACAGCTGGGGCGTCTCGTCGAGCGACCACGTCCTGCCCAACCTCGTCGGACGCCCGCTGCGCGAAGCGATCAAGTACGCCGACGACGCCGGCATGCTGTTCGTCGCCGCGGCTGGCAACAACTACAGGACTCTCGACGACCAGACGTTCAACACACCCAGTGGCTTCGATGTGCCGAACGTGGTGAGCGTCGCCGCCACCGACAACACCGACACACTGGCCGAGTTCTCCAATCATTCCTCCGGGCCGGGTGCGCGCCTCGGCACCCGGCGTGCCGGATGTGTCCGGCTGGACATGTCGGCAGCTCCCCCTCCCACTGGGAGAGGGACGGTGAGGTGCTGCGGCGCCTGCAGTTTCCTCCGCTTGGGAGAAGCGTGAGCGCTCCTTCAGTTGCAGTACTTGGAGTTGTTGCTCCACCAGGAGACGCAGACCAACTCGTTGCCATCCTCGACCTTTTCGAGGCAGCTCGTCCTCATAGGCTCGGGGCACTCGGAGCAGTGCGGCTCCAGCATGTCGCGACACTCGTCCCACGACGAGCCGCCATCCGTCCCCGGGTCCGTGATGCCGGCGTCCTCCTCCCCATCGTTGGTGCCCGCGTCGGGGGAGGAGCTCGTGCAGGAG
>JBAWAM010000017.1:0-7183 GCA_049589315.1 Myxococcaceae bacterium | reverse complement strand
GAAGGCGGTGGCGTCGGTGAAGGAAGGCGCCCCTCTCGTCATCTGGACGAACCTGCTCGGGAAGGAGCCGATCCTCCGCGCGGCGGCGGCGCTCGGGTACTCACACCTTCGCGGCGAGTTCATCTGGGCCAAGCGCACGCGCGAGGTGAACGCGAACGAGCAGCTGCTGCGCGTGTACGAGGTCGCGCTCGTGCTCATGAAGGAGCCGGCGCCTGTTTTGACTGCGGCAGACCGTCCGGTCCCATGGTCGGTGGTCACGGGCTACGACGACGAGGGCGAAGGCGACACCTGGGGCGAACACCCGCACCACAAGCCCTTCTCGTCGATCGAACCGCTCCTTCGCGCATGGTCGAAGCCGGGCGATCTCGTGCTGGATCCCTTTGCCGGGAGCGGATCGATTCCGGTCGCGGCGCTGCGACTGGAACGACGCACGGCGTGCCTGGAGAAGAAGCCGGATTGGGCGGCCCGGGTCACCGAGCGTTTGAGCGCGACGACATCCGCGTGAGCGCGTCGCGAACGGGGCTCGTCGGAGCGCTCCGCAACGGGCCTACCAGAGCACATCGACCCCATACTTGCGCATGTCTGGGTCAATACTGACGAGTGCAAGTCCCTCGATTCGCGCTTGTGAAATCAACATCCGGTCGAACGGGTCGGAGTGATGGGGTGGCAGTGTCGCGGCCTCGATCGCGTGTGCGTCGGTGATGGGGAGCGATTCGACGCGATTTATCTTCAGCTGCTCGGGGAAGAACTTCGCTGGCGGCTCTGAAAGTACCAGTCGCCCAAGCACGTACTTGATCGATGCCTCCCAGGTGCTTGCCGCACTCCAGTAGAGGCGATTTCCACCATTGCCGATCAACTCGCGCGCAACCGAGGACAGCTTCGGCGAATCAGCAATCCACCAGATGAACGTGTGCGTATCCAGCAGCAGGTTCATCGGAACGCCTGCGTGAACTGCACTGGCAGAGGGTCGTCGAAGTCGTCACGCATCTGAATGCGACCCCGAGCAGATCCTGGGGAGCGCGGCGCCGTCGAGGTCGGGAACGGAACTATCCGTGCAACGGGCTGCCCCTCACGAGCAAGAATGACCTCCTCGCCCTTCTCGACACGAGCGAGCAGCTCCGAGAGGGACGCGCCAACGTCTGTGACGTTCCAAGTCGACATCGAGCCAAGCATAGTCCGCTCGACACCGCCGACAACGGGCCAACCTGCGCGCCAGGCGCTCGCCATACAGATAGCGGAGGTCGCGAACTACCTTCTCTCGCGGCGGCGCGACGGCCGGCACACCTCTGAGGACCGGTGTTCCCGAAGCCCAGGGCGCCGCTCGAGTTCGTCGGCACGCTGTGCAACGTTCTGGGACCAGAATCCGCCGGCGCGACCCACGGGCGCCGATCCGGGGCTGCAAGTCCGCGAAATCGTTTCAGTCGGAGGTCCAGAGCAGCTCGCGTCGGAGGGGTTTCGTGAAGGTCCCGGTGGCGCTGCGCCAGCTCCGGTACACGCGGACGCGCTCGGCGCTGGAGAGTTCGGGCCAGCGACTGCGTGCGACCGAGGCGAAGCGTTCGAGCCGGGCGCGATCGGGCTTCAGTGCGAGTCTCCAGAGCATGCCCCACTCCCGCTGCGACGCACCTCGCGCGAGATCGACCTGCACGACGCGACCTGCAACGTCGCCCTCGAGCTCCAGCGCCGGGATCTCGTCCGGTGCTCGCGTGTGGAACGTGGGGTAGCACGCGAACGGGAAGGCGTTCTGGATCGCGAGCGCTCCTGCGACGGCGTTCCCGGTCACGAGAAGCAGCGCCACGACCGCGCCGGGAATCCAGGCGCGCGGCACTGGAATCACTCGGGTCGGCTGTCGCTCGAACCGCGCGAGCAGCTGTGTCCACGGGACGAACACGAGGTAGCAGGCCCACAGCGACGAGAACGAGATTCCGAAGACGATGGAGGTGGCCGCATGGAAGAGCAGCGCCGCCGCCACGGTGATCAGGCGCGATCGCTTCCACAACAGGCCCGGCAATGCGAGGAGCTCGAACGCCATCACCGCCGTTCCACCCAACTCGAGCGCGCCCGGCCACGCGTCGATCGGGAGCAATGTCCGCGTGCCCCCGAATTCGGCCCACTTCCAGGCGAGCTGACTGCGAAGGACACCTCCCCACGCCCAATCGGTGCCGACGCTCCATTTCCACAGCCCGGGGAACAGGAAGATCATCCCGACCAATAGCCAGGCGACCCGGATCGGCAGTCCGTATGCGAGCGCGGGAGCGGGTCTCGGCGACCGCCATCGAAGCGAGTCGAGCGACCACGCGTCGCCGCACGGGCTCGCTGCCAGCAACGCGCTGAACCAGAGCAGGTGGTGCGTGTGCATCACGGTGCCCACGAACTGTGGCACCAGCAGCAGATATCCGAGCGCGATCGTCGCCACGATCGACGATGCGCGGGTGAACAGGCCGACGCAGGCCATGGCCGCCGCCGGAACGAGGACGAGCAGCGCACCGCTCGCCCACGCGCGAGACATCGGCAGCCACGGCGCGATCCAGCTCCAGCCTGCGGGTCCTTCCCGCACCGCATCGGCCGCAGACGCCCACCCCGGGGCTTCCCAGACGTCCCGGGAGAGCAGCACGACGGCGAACACGGTGATCCGGAACGCCGCGAGATCCGTCGCGCTGCCCTGCAGGAACCGGCGCAGGTTCACACGGGTTCCAGACCTCGGGCGCGCAGGGGTGCGAGCACCTCCCGCTCGAGCGACCGCTGCGCGAGCTCCAGGTACTCCCGCGAGCGCATCCACCCGAGCGCATGGATCGCGCTCGCCTCCTCTTCGCCGCGCGCGCCGACGTGTCGCCAGTTGTCCCGGACGGCCTCGATGGTCTTCCCGGCGGCTTCGCGGAGGATCTGTCGCTCCTCGCTCTCGAGCTGGGGCAGCGCCCAGTCGAGGAACACCCACCCGAACTGTCCGTGCGCGGCCTCGTCCTTCACGATCCGCCCCAACACGCCCTTCACCAGCGGGTGGGTCGCCGCGTGCCAGGTGCCGCGCAGCAATGGGATCGAGAGGGCCTCGCCGACGCAGAAATACCGGACGACCAGCTCGGAAGCCTGCGCGATGGCTCGACCCGCCGTGGGCGGGGGGACGATCGCGAGCGGGTCGTGCAGGATCGCCGAGCCGCCACCCAGCTCTCCCGCGAGTCGCGCGCACAGCTCGACGTGCACCATCTCGTCGAGCGGGAAGCGACACGCCATCCCGATGAGGTCGAGCGGCGCTCTCGCGGCGATCAGCGCCTGCAGTGAGGCGCTGCACGCCAATGCCGTCCGGTGCTCCTGGACGGCCGCCTCGGTCCACGCCTTGCGCGCGGCGAGGACGAGCCGCTCGGAGTGCTCATCAGGACGAAGGGTGCCCCAGGGCAGCTCCTCCACCTCGGGGCGGAGCTTCCGGTATCGACGCTCGATGGGACCGCCGAGCATCGACAGCTCGAACAGCTCTTCGCCGGGGCTGTATGGGAGTACGAACGTGCTCACTGGCCGGCGTCCTCGGTGCCTCCGTCGGTCGTCCCGGCATCCGAGTCTTCGCCGTCGAAACCCGCATCGAAGTCGTCCTGGCACCAGGGATGATCCTGCATGCCGGCGTCGGGATCGTCACACGGCGGCGGCGCCATGAGGTTGCCGGACACCAGGCACCCTGCGGTGATCTTCACCAGCGCCACTCCGGCGCCGGCGAGCAACAGGGGACGCGTGGGTCGACGTGCGGGTCTACGGCCCTGGGGAAGATCTGACATGGCTGCCTCCGTGTGCGACGTGGAGCGCACACCGAAAGCAGCCGCCGGGCCAACCGCTTGACCCCTGTCAATCCGCGGACTTGAGAGGCGCGCGGGCGTCACGCGAACCGCGAAGACGCCTGCGCGCGACAAAGATGTCAGATGTGGCTGGCTAGCCGAAGAGCTCGCGCACCTTGGAGAAGAAGTTCCTGGAGTGCGGGAGGGTGTCCTCGCCGGAGATCTCCGCGAACTTCTCGAGGAGCTCGCGCTGCTCGCGCGACAGCTCGGCGGGGGTCTCGATCACCACGCGCACGTGCTGGTCGCCGCGCCCGGTGCTCTGCAGCCGGGGAACGCCCTTCCCCTTCAGCCGGAAGACCTTCCCGGTCTGGGTCCCGGGCGGGACCTTCATCTTCACCTTCCCGTCCAGGGTGGGCACGTCGATGTTCGCGCCGAGCGCTGCCTGCGTGAAGGAGATGGGCACCTCGCACAGGACCTCGAACTCCTCGCGCACGAAGATGGGGTGCTCGCGCACGTGCACGACGACGTAGAGGTCGCCCGGGGGGCCGCCGTGCTCGCCGGGCTCGCCCTCACCGGACAGGCGCACGCGGGTGCCGGTGTCGACGCCCCCGGGGATCTTCACGGTGAGCGTGGTCTCGCTCTCCAACTTCCCGCGGCCGCTGCACACGGTGCAGGGATCGGCTACGACCTTGCCGACGCCCGAGCACTGGTTGCACGTCCGGGAGACGGCGAAGAAGCCCTGGGTGAATCGAACCTCGCCGGCGCCGCCGCAGGTGGGACAGGTCCGCGTCTGCTTGCTGGCCGACCCGGTCCCTTCGCACGGCTCGCAGCGCTTCGGCCGCGGGATCTTGACCTGCACCTCGCAGCCGAACGCGGCCTCCTCGAAGGCGATCTCCAGGTTGTAGCGGAGATCGGCGCCTCGGGCCCTGCCGCCCCGGCGAGGCCGGCCGGCGCCGAAGATGTCGCCGAAGATCTCTCCGAAGATGTCGTTGATGTTCGCGGACGAGAACCCGCCCTCGAAGTTGAAGCCCTGGGCGTGTCCGAACCGGTCGTAGCGGGCCCGCTTCTCGGGGTCCGACAGGACTTCGTAGGCCTCGGCGGCTTCCTTGAACTTATCCTCGGCTGTTGAGTCGCCGGGGTTCCGGTCAGGGTGGTGCTGGAGCGCGACCTTCCGGTAGGCGCTCTTCAATTCCTGGGCTGCCACGTCGCGTGGTACGCCCAGAACCTCGTAGTAATCCTTCTTCTGCTGCTGGGCCGCCGACATACGCTACGTAACCCCTCGAATTCTTTTGAAGACGCGGGACTATAACGCAGCGAATCGAGCCGGCAATCCGGGCGGTTAGACTGTCCAGACTCGATTGACGGTCAGCTCCAGGCGGGACAGCCGCCGCTTGAGGATGGGGTCGATCGCTCCGACGTGGGTCCACTTGGGGACCACGAAGTGGAGCTCGGCGTTGTAGAGCTTCGCCGCTGACGCGAGCAGCGACCACCGGTTGTCGGCCGCGGGGTCCTCCACGCTCTCCGGGGTCACGACCTCCACGATCACCGGGGTCCGCGCGGTGTCGTTCTGCCGGCAGGTGAAGTCCGGACGGTGATCCTCGATCGTCCCCGAGAGCACGGGCGGGGGCACGAAGCCGGGGAGCCGCGCCTTGATGTCGGAGGCGCCGAGTGTCCTGAAATACTCGGCCATCAGCCAGAGCAGCCGGCGCCTCTCCTCGTTGTCGACGACGGGCTCGACCCCCGCCGTTGCTCCATGCAGTTGAGAGGTATCCATGACAGGGCAAAGGTGGCGCTCACCCTCACCCGCGGGCAATGAACCGCGAGGTTGCCTGGTGCAGGTGGATCGGAGAGCAGGCGGCCTCGCTGTGGCGACTTGCCCCAGCGTGCCTCACGGTGCCTGCATTGCGCTGACGACCCGGGCGACGTGCAACTGTACGAGGGACCGTGCTCGCTCGAGCGACTCCTTCCTCGAGGCAGGGAAGCCGAGGCGGTGCAACCTCTCCCCGGCAAGGGAGAGGGGTGTATGGTCCGCCATCTGTGGCTCCTCGCGCGAACGTCAGCGATCTCCGCCGGGTGGCGGCCTACCTCAAGCCCTATCGGCTCACGGCTGCCTGCGCCATCGTGGCCTGCTGCATCGCGGCGGGCGCGACCTCCTTCTATACCTACCTCATAGGCCCGCTCCTCAAGTCGGTCCTCACGGGCGCGCCGGCGGAGTTGGTCGGACTCGAGCTGGACTCGAGCGACCTGCTCTGGGTCTTCCCGGTCGCGATGGTCTCCACGGCCACGATCAAGGCGCTCGCCCAGTTCCTCCAGAACGGGCTGATGCAGGAGGTGGGACAACGCGCGGTCCGGGATCTCCGCGAGGACCTCTTCTCGAAGCTGCTGCTGCTCCCGCCCTCGTTCTTCGACGCGCGCCATTCGGGCGATCTGCTCTCCCGCTTCACCTCCGACGTCACGCAGTTGGAGTTCGCGGTCACGCAGGCGCTGTCCTCCTGGATCAGGGACTCTCTTCAAGTCCTCGCGCTGCTCGCGTTCTGCCTCGTCATCGACGCGCGGCTGTTCGCGCTCACCTTCCTCGTGCTCCCGGCGGTCGTCTTTCCGGTCTCCAGGTTCGCCCGGTCGGTGAAGCGCAGCGCCGGCCGCACCCAGGGAAGTCTGGGGCGGATGAACGAGCTGGCGTCGGAGGCGCTCCAGAATCTCCCGGTTCTTCGCGCCTACCGCGGCGAAGAGCGCGCGCTGCAGCAGTTCGATCACGAGCAGGTGCGCTACCTCACGGCGATGCGCAGGTCGCTCTTCGCCCGGGGCGCCTTCACGCCCACGCTGGAGCTGATGGGGATGATCGGCGTGGCGGCGGCGCTGGCCTTCGGCGCGAAGGCGATCGCGGCGGAGCCGGAGCTCTCGGGCAAGCTGGTCTCCTTCCTCGGCGCGGCGTTTCTCTTGTACCAGCCGCTCAAGGCGATCTCCGGCACGTTCGGCCAGGTGATGCAGGGCGCGGCCGCGGCCGGTCGGCTGTTCGAGATCACCGCACGACCGCCGCAGTCGGACGCATCCGGGACGGCAGGTCCGCTCACGCGAGCGCTGGAGCTGCGCGACGTGCGCTTCAGCTGGGACGGTGAACGCGACGCGCTGGCGGGAGTGGACCTGGTCATTCCGGCGGGGAAGCGGGTCGCGATCGTCGGCTCGTCGGGCTCGGGGAAGACGACGCTGTTCTCGCTGCTGCTGCGCTTCAACGATCCCACGGGCGGAGAGCTCCTCTGGGACGGCGCGTCGCTGGAGACGCTGTCGCGTGGCTCGGTGCGGGCGCAGCTCGGCTGGGTGCCGCAGGAGCCGGTGCTGTTCTCGGGGACGGTGCGGGAGAATCTGCTGCTCGGGCGCCCGGACGCGACGGAGGCGGAGCTCCACGAGGCGCTGCGGCGCGCCTGGGCGGA
>JBAWAM010000016.1:0-2119 GCA_049589315.1 Myxococcaceae bacterium | reverse complement strand
GGTCAACGGTTCGATCCCGTTTGGGTCCACACTTCTCGAAACCCCTTGGCGCAAGCCGAGGGGTTTTGCTTTTGGCGTCGTGCCCTGCCGTTGGGCGCGATTGCAGCGATTGAGGTCACCCCTCGGCGAAAGCAAAACGGGCGCGGCTCCTTTCGGAACGCGCGCCCGTCATCGCCTCGCGAAAGGGTGCACTTCGCGCGAGTACTACTTGCCCTGGTAGATCTTCATCGCGTCCTGGAGGAGCTTCAGGCCCTCGTCGCGCGGCCGCTGGAAGGCGTTGCGGCCCATGATCGAGCCGAACCCGCCGCCCTGGTGGATCTGGCGAATCTCCTCGAGCACCTGGTCGGTCCCCTTCGCTTCACCACCGGAGAAGATCACGATGCGCTTGCCGTTGAACGCGGACTGCACGACGTAGCGGACGCGGTCGGAGAGGGTGGCGATGGGGATGTTGAACTTCTCGAACACCTTCTTGGCCTCGGCCTGCTCGAGGTGAGCGGTCGGCGGCTTGACCTTGATGACGTGGGCGCCAAGCTGCGCGGCGATCTGCGCGGCATAGGAGATCACGTCGATGCCAGTCTCGCCGTCCTTGCTCATGTTCCCGCGCGCGTAGGCCCACAGCACCGTCGGCAGGCCGTTGTCACGGGCCTCTTCGATCAGCGCGCTGAGGCTCTCGTACTGCTCGTTGCGGGCGGCGGAGCCCGGGTAGATGGTGTAGCCGATGGCAGCGCAGCCGAGCCGGACAGCATCCCGGACCGAGGACGTGATCGCGGAGATGGGCGCGTCCGTCTTGGCCAGCGAGTCCGAATTATTGACCTTGAGGATGAGGGGAATCTCACCCGCGTACTTCGACGCGACCGCGGAGATGAAGCCGAGCGGCGCCGCGTACGCGTTGCAGCCCGAGTCGATGGCGAGCTGGATGTGGTACTCGGGGTCGTAGCCCGCCGGGTTCGGCGCGAAGGACCGGTGCGGTCCGTGCTCGAAGCCCTGGTCCACCGGAAGGATGACCAGCTTGCCCGTTCCGGCGAGCGTGCCGTGGTTGAGCAGGCGGGCGAGGTTGGCGACGACTCCCGGCGGCTCCGAGGCATACCAGGAGAGGATCTGCTTCACGCGATCGCTGTGCGGCATATCGGTTGGGTTCCTCTGGAAGAAGACGGCGCCTGCGCGGCGCCGCACGAGCCCGGGTGTTACGCCGAGCAGAGCAGGCAGACAAGCAGGAATGCCGCCCGGATGTCGGCTACCGCTTCTCCACCTTGAGGGGCCAGGTACCCATCGGCTGGCCGGCGATGCGAACCAGGATCTGATAGGTGCCGCCCGAAGGCCGCGCGACCGGCGCCCAATCGATCAGGTATTCGACGTCATCGGTCTTGCTGTTGCGGAAGTCGAGCTCGCCGGCGCCGGACAGGGCGGTGTCTCCGCGCGGGTCGAGGATCACCAGCTCGATCGAGGCGTTCACCTTCTGCGTCGCCTTCACCTTCACGAGCGTCGTGAACGGCTGCGTCGTCGGCGGGTCTCCGGACAGCATCACCGCCGGGAGCACGCCCCCCTGTGGTTTCGCCCCGGTCGCAGTCCGAGCGAACACTGTGGCGTGCTCGACCTTGAGGACGGTGTACTCGACGTCGCTCGTCGTCACCTTGGGCGCGACGGTCGCCGGCCGGGCCGAGGGCTTCTTCAGTCCGTCGGCCTTCGGGAGCTCGCCGCCGACGTTCCCAAGCCCCAGGTTCGGCAGCACGAGCTTCTTCTTGTTGGGGTCCGCCGCCTCGGCGAAAGACGGGACAGCCAGGGCGAGGACCAGGGTCACCGCAGTTCTGAGTACGTGCGCCATGAGGCGCAGCATAGCTCTACCGCACGCACCGGGACCATCGAGCCGCGGTGCTTCGTCGACTTCTGCTCTGGAGAATTCCGCTCAGACCTTGCGCTGATAGATGCGGTAAGTCTTGTAGCGCCGCGCGCCCATCGACTCGATTGCCCGATTGATCAGGTCGTTGTCCTCGAGCGTCCAGCCGAGCTCGCCGCCGCTGTACCCCAGCGCCCGGGCGGCGCGCATGGTCTGGGTGTAGAGCAGGGCGTCGATCCCGCGCCGCCTGTAGCCCGGCTTGATGCCCAGCATGAGGACGCGGAG
>JBAWAM010000015.1:0-15227 GCA_049589315.1 Myxococcaceae bacterium | reverse complement strand
ACGCACGTGAACCTGTCTGTGGACGATGTGGAGGCGGCCCGAGCCTTCTACGGGAAGGTGCTCGAGTTGGAGGAGATCCCCCGCGCAGAGGGCCGCGGTCGCCCGGGTGCCTGGTATCGACTCGGTTCCCTGGAACTGCACCTGTCCTATGAGCCGGATCCACAGAACCAAGCCTCGAAACGGCACATTGCGTTCGAGGTGCGTGATCTTCCCGCATTCCGGGAGCAACTCAATCGAGCTGGCTTTCGCACCGAGGAGGGATCGCCGCTCCCCGGCGTGCAACGCTTCTTCACGCGCGATCCCGCGGGCAATCGGCTCGAGTTCCAAACGACGGTGAGTCCACCGTCGCGCTGAGGTCGTCTCGCTACAGCGGCTCGAAGCCTTGGTGACGCGCCGCTCACGCCCAATCGGCGACCGCTCGAACGGACTCCTGCGCCGCTCATCCAGACCCTCCCCGAAACATTCCGGGAGTCGGGTCTCCTGCTCCGGGTCGTTTCACAAGGAGCATGGAGATGGTCTGGAGATCCTGGCGACGGTACTTCGAATCAAACGGGGCCCGGCCCCATCCGACACCCGAGGCCCCGTGCTCGCTCTCACCGGAGCAGCAGGAGACGCTCCTCCGGTCCCTTCAGAGCTTCCAGCTCGGCGAGACGAGCGAAGGCCGCCTGGCGCATGAGATCGATCAGGTGTCCTTCCGTGGGACCGACGAGGACTTCCGGGCGTGCATCAAGCTGTTCGTTCGTGAGGAGGGACGCCACGCCCGCCTTCTGGGCCTCATGGTAAAGGCGCTCGGAGGATCTCTCCTTCAGCGCCACTGGACCGCGTCGTCATTCACCTGGATCCGCCGCGCGATGGGCATCCGCATCAAGCTGCTCATCGCGCTGGTCGCCGAGGTCGTCGGAGCGGTGTTCTACGGCATGCTGGCCGAGTCACTCCCAGCCGGGACGTTCGCGCAGGCGCTCCGGCACATCTGCGATGACGAGCGTGCGCATCTCGCGTTCCAGGTGGACTTCTTCCGGACCCAGCTGCGCTCGCCCCTGGCACGTGCGGCGTTTCGTCCGATCTGGTGGGCGCTCTCCTGCGCCGCGGTGGCCGTGGTCCTGTTCGATCACCGCCGGACGCTGCGCGCCTTCGGCATTCCGTCCGCCGTTGCCATCCGGCGGTTCCTCCGCACGATCCGCGACACCGGCGCGCTCGAATCCCCTCAGGGGCGCTCGTCCTCAGCTGCCTTGCGCAAGCCGAGCCGTTTCCGCAGCTCCCGCGCGACCTGACGCGAGATCTCCACGGACTGTCCGCCCTGCGTCTCCGCCAGGAACCCGCCCGTCTCGAGCGGAACGAGCCGGGCGACCCTGCCCAGGTGCAGGAGCGCCCGGCGGTGGACCCGCTCGAAGCCGTGGCCTTCGAGTCGCTCCTGAAGCTCCTGCAACGTGGCGTCGGTGAGATGCCGCTCGGTGACCGTGAAGACGCTCACCAGCTCGCCGTCGAGAACAACGTGCGTGATCTCGTTCGGATCGAGCAACACGATCCCCTTCCGGCTCGAGATCGGCAGACGCTCCAGGGATTCAGGAGCGCGGAGTCTCGCACGCGCGCGCTCCAGCGCCTTCTGAAGCCGGGCCGCGTCGACTGGCTTCACCACGTAATCGCTCACCCCCGCGTCGAACGCCTGAAGCGCATGCTCCGGGTGTGCGGTGCAGAAGATCACGTAGGGCCCATCGGACGGCAGCAGCGCGACCGCATCGAGGCCCGTCAGTCCCGGCATCTGGATGTCGAGCAGCAGGACATCGACACCGCCTTCGCGTACGCGCTTCAGCACGCCCTCGGCGTCTTCACATTCGCCGACAATGCTCACGCCGGAGAACGTCCCGAGCAGCCGCTTCAGGCGCGTCCGGGCGAGCAGTTCGTCGTCCGCGATGAGGACACGCAGTCGCTCGGTCATGACAGCACCTCCGGAGTCACCGGGCGTTGTGGGAGCTCGATCACGGCGCGCGTGGTCGACCCCTCACTGGCGATGTGGAACGAGGCCGTCGTTCCATAGGCGAGCGCGAGCCGACGTTCGAACGTGGGGAGGCCGTCACTTCCCGAACGAGGTCCGCAATAGGTGCCCGGGTTCTCCAACTCGACGCGCAACCGCTCAGCGGCCGCTGAGATCGACAGGCGGATGAGCCCCCGGTGCCCTGCCGCCGGACCGTGCTTCACGGCGTTCTCGGCGAGCGGGAGCAGGAGCAGGGGAGGAAGCACCACGTCGTGCAACTCGGCAGGCACGTCCCATTGAATCTGGAAGCGATTCGGGTCGCGCAGACGATGGAGCGCGAACAGCGTCTCGATGAGCTCGAGCTCCTTCGCCAACGGCCACGCCGGAGCTTTCACCCCGGCCAGCATCGTCCGGAGCATCGACGCAAGCTGGAGCACGGCCCGCTCCGCCACCACGCCGTCCTGACGGCACCACTCGGCGATGGCGTTCAGCGTGTTGAACAGGAAGTGCGGGTCAAGGTGGGAGCGGAGGGCCAGCAGTTGTGAACGCTCCGCCTCTCGGGCCAGCGCCTCCGCGCGCTGTCGTTCCTGCAGGAGATTGGACTCAAGCGAGATGTCCCTACCGAGCCCCCACCCGCCGACCCAGAACAAGGAGACCGAGACGAGGACATTGATGGGAGCAGTGAGGAAGGTGCGAACCCCCAGTCCCTTCGAGAGCAGCCACCCTGCCGTCGTGACCAGGATCACTCCGAGCACGGCATACGTCAGCAGTCGAGCTGCCCATTGGGCCGCCGACAGCCCCGGTCGAACGAGGGCTCGCCACATCCACGGCGCGAGCAACCACGTCGTGAGCACCAGAGAGACGCCCACGAGGAACGAGCGCCCATCTCCGCTGAACTGGAGCTGCGCCACGAGGAGCGCCGCTGTGATGACGAACACCGGGAAGAGGCGTCGCGGCTGAAGGAGTGCGTGGAGGGTCTCGACCCAACTGGCCAACATGGCGCCATCGTAGCCGACCCACCGTCTCCGCCATGGTCGCTACACCAGATCAGCCTGGCGACGCCCCCGCCTCGTGGTGACGGGCGAGCTGCCAGCCGAGCTCGTTCGGGTTGAAGTAGGAGTAGAAGCCGGAGATCTCGTCCCCCTTCAGCTTCAGCAGTGTGACGCCTTGATACCGGAAAGGCTCGCCGTTCGCGGCGACACCCCGGCTCTGCCATTCCAGGGCCGCGCTGTCTGCGTTCGCGATGACCCGCGTGAACTCGGACTCGACCTCGCGGAAGTTGGCCCGATACGTCCTCCAGAAGTCCCGGGCACCGCCTGGCCCCTCGAACGTGCGCGCCGCCGCAGCGTTGCCGATCGTCGCGTCCTGACCGAAGAGGCGAATCATCTTGTCCAGGTTGCCTGTCTGGTCGATCTCGTGGAGCGCATCGATGAAGCTCTGAACCACGTCCTCCGCCACGGGTCACCTCCTCGGAGCAGTTCGAAGCTCCTACGAGAAACGTACGGGTGGCGCGGCGGACGTCAGGGGACGTGCGTTCTACCGGCAGGCCTTCCGGGACCTGTCGTTCAAGGCGCGACGCCCCGCGCGGGCGTGGGCACACGGGCTCGCCATTCGTCGTAGTCGGTGATGCGACCATTCTTCGAGAACAGGCGCGGCGGCGGAGAGAGCCGGCGGCTCATGACGCTCAACGCGGAGACATCCATGTCTCTCAACTTCAGCGATCCCATGTCCGCCAGCGTGCTGAAGACAACGCGCGTATTCAGGGGACGCGAGGCGTTGGCCTTTGCTGCCTCGATCTTCTCCGGGAACGCCTGGGCGTACGCCTCCGAGTACCAGAGGAACGCGGGGATGGGCAGGTCGTACTCGTTGTTGAAGAAGTGGCCGAAGAGCTCGCGGTCGTCGTCGTTCAGGTTCTCGCCGTGATCGGCGACGTAGAGCAGGGCCGAGATGCCAGGGCGAGCCTTCAGTAACCCGATGACCTGGGAGAGCACCTCGTCGGTGTACGCGATGGAGTTGTCGTACTCGGCGAGCATCCGCTCGTGGTCCGAACCCGTCGGCGTGAACGGGGCCCGGGCCGCCGGATACCTGTCCCTGAACACGAAGTGACTTCCCTGGGTGTGGAGGACGAAGAAGAGCCTGGAGCGCGGTTCACTCACCTCCAGCGCCTTCTTCATGGCATCCACCAGGATCCCATCGTGGCGTCGCTCGAAAAAACGCGACTGATCTGCTTCGCCCGAGTAGCGATTGATGGCGCCCGTGAACTGGTCGCGCTGTTGCGTGGAGAGCCAGTACGTCTTGAAGCCGGCCTCCTTGTAGGCCGAGAGGATCGACTTCTCGCCGCTGCGCTCGTCGGGGGCTTCGATCCGGTTGCGCGTGATCATCAGCGGCACGGACTCCTGGGTCAGCGCCGCCTGGGTGAGCATGTCCCGGAACAGGAGCAGCCTGGGTTCACGAGAGAGCCTCGGCGTGGTGGGCCCGGGATACCCGTACAGCCCCCATCGGTCGGGTCGGGAGCTCTCGCCGATCACCAGGACGTACACCTCCGGCTCCTCCGGCGTGATCGTGCGCATGGCCCCGAACGAGAACCTGGCCGCGCGATCCTGATGCGCCTGCGCGTCAACGTACACGCGCCACGCGAGATAGCCCTGCGGGAGGACGCCGAAGGGGCTGCTGCGATCGTGGAAGACGACCTCCTCGACTCCGTCGACCAGGCTGCCGGTCTCGCGCGTGCGCCAGGCGATGAGCGATCCGTAGATCAACACCAGCCCGGCGACGGCGAGCCACACCGGACGACGCGTCGGGTTGCGGAGCTTCGACGTCTTGAACAGCACCAGCCCGCAGAACCCGACCGGCAGCGCCGTTGCCAACAGCAGCGGCAGCATCTGGGTCTGCGCGAAGTCCGACAGGTGATGCGCGTTCTCGAGCATCAAGCTGAGGGTGCTCGAGGAAAGCCGGGCCTCGTAGGTGTGGAGCAGATACAGGTCGATGCCGGCCAGCAGATAGAACGGCAACAGCAGCGCCTGCGCGATCCACGGCCGGTGAAACGCCGTGTTCAGTGCCACCACCGACAACACCGATACTGGCACCGAGAAGAGAGCAATCTTGTCGATGCCGTCGTCGCCTCGGAACACGTCCGAGAGCACCGCCGGCGATATCAAGAAGACACTCGACAGCAGCAACCAGCGCAGAGACCACAGCTGCCGTGCTCCTCGGCGTATCGGATCCATGGCGAACAGGGGGTAATCACGTGACGGAACCGTGACACCTGCCGCAATGTCCTCGACGAGGTCGGGCGCTGAATGATCAGGCCCTGGTCACCCTGCAGTGACTATTCGGCCAGCGCGATCGCAATCCGGTCGATGCAGGTGTTCGGCTCTCGGCCGTTGAGGATGAGAGTGTGTTCGCCTGCTGCCAGGTCGAAGGTCTTCGGCGCGAACTGCGGCGCAGTACCGGTTCCGTTCCCGCGCCAGCTGCCGACCTGCTCGATCGGCGTCGCGCTCACCTCGACGTCCCAGATGTGATTCGCGGCCGGATTGGCGTCGATGTTGAAGAACAGCGAGTTCTCGCCATCGCTGGGGGCGGCGATGTCCGCCTTGACGACGTAGGTGCCCGGGACGGTCACCTGGAACGTGAACTCCGCGCGGCCGCCCGCGCCCACGGCGGTATTCCCGGTCTGGCGCACGCAGCCATTCGCGACGGTGTAGCCGCCGGAGAGCATGCCGCTCTCGGCCTCGAAGGAGATCCTCGGTCGACCAGCGGCGGAGAGCTGCAGGTGCGACTCCGCGGAAGCTCCATCCTCGTCCCAGGCGCGCGCCGTCAACGTGTTCACGCCATCCTGAGGCCGCCAGGACAGCGTGAACGGCGCCTGGGTGACCTCGCCGATCAGTGTGTCGTCCGCGAGGAACTCGACCTTGACGATCTCGCCGTCCGGATCGCTCGCGGTGGCGATCACGGCCACGGGCTCGTCGGCCACGATCTCCACGTCCACACCCGGCGCGAGGAACGCGACCGTGGGCGGAAGGTTGGGTGCGATCACCGGCTCGGGCGGGATGGGATCGTCGCTGACGAGCATCCCGATCGTGGTGATCGTCGAGCCGAACCCCAGACACGGCGAGTCCTCGTCGAAGCGGAGATCGAAGCCCGCTGCGTTGTCCGCGTTGCCGAGACCCGGGAAGTCGAGCTTCGCGTACATCGGTTCGCCCTTCTGACCGACGTCGCTGCCGGTGACGCCCGGCGCCTTGCACGAGCCCTTCACCCTGGGCTCTTCGAGGAACAGCTCTCCGCCCCCCACGAAGTAGGAATCCACCACGAGGTGGCCCTGGCCTCGCACCGCCACGTTGGCGAAGGGCGAGCCCTCGGGGCGGAGGCTGGTGACGCGCTCGAGCCGCCAATTGGACGGGGGATGACCGGGCGGCTGCATCGCGGAGAGGTTGGCCGTGGCGCTCGCCCCTCCATGGGAGACGAGCACGGAGTTCTTGACCAGCACATCGTTCATCACGCCCCAGCCACCGCGGATCTCTGCGTCCGCAAGCAGCAACCCGGTGGTGAACCCCGGGCCGACCACCGAGTCTTCGACGTTGAAGCCGTGCTGGTGCTCACCGGTCGGCGCGACGCGCGCGCCGCTGGGCTGCGCACAGACGTTGAACGGCTCGTTCTCCTGGGTCGGATGCGGCCGCGAGTTGTAGAGCCACGAGCGGCGCAGCACGAAGCCGTGCAGGCCGCCGTCGACCCGGATTCCATCGCCGCCGTTGTCGCGGATGATGGCGCGCTCGAACAGGATGCGCTCGCCCGCAAGCCGGACTCCCGCGCCGAACGGATACCAACTCCCGTCCTCCCGCCACACGGCGGAGCCGTTGTCGCTGAGCTCGATGTTGCGGAAGGTGAGGTGCTCAGATTCACGCGAGACCTCCACCCCCGGATGTCCGTATCCGGTGAGGTGCAGCCCCTTCCAGCGGCCCCCGTCGAGGATCACCCAGTCGTGCCCGTTGGTGTCCACGCCGCGCACCCGCTCCCCGCCCTCGACCGGGCGGGCGAAGTCCCTCTGTCCGCAGAAGGGGAGGGCACCGGCGCGGCCACCGTGGAGGATGACCTGCCCGTTCCTCCCTGCCTCATCGGCGACGCGGAAGACGATGGGGGCGCCCGGCGACCCGCTCTTCTGGAACTTGAGCGGAGTGGCGTAGGTGATGGAGGTCTCGCCTCCGTCGATCAGCACCTGATCGCCCGGCCCGAGCTTCGACCAGTCGATCGCCTCGAGCTCGGTCCAGGCGCCCTCCCAGGAGCGCCCATCACGGTCATTCCCCAGGGGCGAGACGTAGAAGGTGTTCCTTGGCGTCTCCAGCGGCGCACCCGCTCCGTCCACCAACCCGACGGCGACGCCTTCGCAGGCGAGCAGCATCGTCCCCGCTGCCAGCAGCACCGACCGCACCACATTTCGAAGCAGGCCGTTCATGCTCGAAGCTCCTCTGCCGTCAGTTGTTGAGAGCGCCCTGCTGGATCCACCGCTCGATGACGTCGGCGGCCTCGGGATCGAAGGAGTTCAAGGCGCCGTTGGTGGGCATGACGGCGTTGCAACGTGTCGGATCGCCCATGATCTTCCGCCACAGCATCGAACCCTGGGGATCTGCTGCCTTCACGTTCACGACCTGGTTGTTGCAGCCGCTGGGGACGTTCAGGAGCTCGCCGCGGGAGACGCCGGGATCCAGGTTGAGGTTGCCGCGGGGGTTGCCAGCGGTGTGGCAGCCGGTGCAGTAGGCGTTCAAGATGGGCTGCACGTCCTTGGAGTAACTGACCGCCCCGTTCGGCACGCCCGCGTCGCCTCCCGGGACCGGGATTGTACCGCCGTCGTTCCCACCACCCCCGATCGAGCCCCCGTCTTCGCCGCCGTCCGGCGAGCCAACGGAGGGGTCGTCCTCGCATCTGGGAGCGCCCGCGGCCTCCCATCGCTTCACCGCGGCGCGCTCTGCATCCGAAGGCTGCTGGGCGAAGGTCTTCGGTGGCATGTCGGCGAAGTCCGAGGTGCGGACCCGGATGCGGAGCGCTGCGGCCTTCGCGCCCAGGACCCCTTCGGCATCGTTGTCGTACTGATCGAAGCGCATCGTCTGGAGCCCCGACGCCGTGCGGTTCGAGCCGTGGCAGGCGGTGCAGTAGGTGTCGAGGATCGGCTTGATCTCCTCGCAGTAGTACGGCGTCCCGGGCGCCGGGCCCTCCGGGTCGGACGGCCCTCCAAAGACAAGCGCCTGGCAGGTGCGCGCGCCTTCCAGCCCCGTGACGAGGCACGCATAGGTGCCGGGGCAGTCGAGGTCGGTCATGCAGGACGAGCCCGACAACGAGCTCACCTCCCCGATACAGCGGATGCCGCCGAGGAGGAGCACTGCAGCCACGGACAATTTGAGGTCGAAGCGCATCGCCTGAACCTCAAGGCAACAGGGATGCCACGCACCCGTACCGCGGCTCGAGCGGGCAACTCTACACCGTGCGGGGGCTCCCCACATCGACAGTGGTGCAGGGAGGCGCACCCACAAGGGGGCAACGCAGTCGCAGACCTACACATGACCTTCGTCCGCAGCACAAGGGCGCGAAAACGCTCCGCGAGCGCATGCCGAAAGCGCCTGCATTTGACTGTGATCACGCGGGGGGTCGACCGCGGCGCGCAGGTCGGAATGAGGCGCCCATGTGCCGGGCGAATGGACCCCAACGCACACCGGGCACATCGCTTGCTCCTGCTCCGCTCGTCCAAAAAAAAGGGGAGAGGGACGCACGCATGAAGATCCGTTCAGCCAGCGAGTTGAAGATGCTCGCGGTGGCCGTGGCGTTGTTCGCCGGCACCTCCGCCTACGCCCAGGAGAACCTGGGGACCGAGGCACAGGTCCGTTGCGCGACGCGCGTTTCCATCGCGCTTCTGGGCGAAAGCCCTTCCACCAATCTCCTTGGCGCCGCGCAGCCTCAGGCCCAGGTAGAGGCGATGCTGCAGTCGCCGGAGTTCGTCGAGCGCTTCGCGCGCTTCGCGAACCAGCAGTTCAACGATGATCCGGGCGCGACGGGCGAGGAGGACGCCTCCTACTTCATGGTGAAGGAGGTCCTGACCCGGAAGCTCCCCTGGAAGGAGACGTTCATCGGCAAGTGGCGGGTGCAGGGCGGCTCCAACGGGACGGCGCGGGTGGTGAGCGATCCCGAGGGGCTCGGCTACTTCCGCTCTCCCGCGTGGCTGAAGCGCTACGCCGGCAACGAGCTCGAGGGCTACAAGCTCCGCACTGCGTACCGGATCATGCACAACGCGATCGGCTTGAAGCTCGTCGCATCCACGAACGAGCCGGACGTGGACACCTCCGCGACGGGGCGTGAGGCGGCGGCCTGCCGGACCTGTCACTACGAGGGCCCCTTCCCGCTCGACAAGGTGGCGCGCGTGCTGACGCGCGTCGAGCGGACGGGAGACGAGATCACTTTCGTCCCGTCGACCGAGGCCCCGCAGGACATCCTCGGTGGTCTGATCATCCACGACGACGCGCAGCTCGTGAACGCCCTGGTGAACTCGGAGGACTTCCGGTTCAACGCGTGCAGGCTCGCGTTCAAGTTCGTCTACGGGCGCCCCGAGTACAGCTGTGAAGGCGCGGTGTTCGACCGCTGCATGGATGCGTTCTCGATGTACGGGACGATCCAGTCCGCCATCCAGACCGTCGCGACCGACGCGTCCTTCTGCCAGTGAGAGCGAGGCCGATCATGAAGACGACCAACGAGACCCTTCGCGAAGCAACGCTGGCGCTGGCCGCTGCCGCGGCGCTGGTCATGGGATGCACAGGCGGATCACCCGGGGCCACCGTGAGCGCTCCACCGACGCCGAAAGAGGATGTGACGAAGCCGGGAGAGCCCGGCGAGGAGCTGCCGAAGGAGCAGGGCGAGGTCTGCGACCAGGGCCGCGTGTACAAGGGCCTGGGGGATCGCGTGCTGGTGGCAGGTCGCACCGAGCAGCTGCAGAACGTGGATCGCTCGCGCATCAAGCCGTACAGCGCGCTGGCAGGAGAGTACGAGCGGGTGCTGGGCGAGGCACCTGCACTGCTCGGCTCGATGGCGAGCACGTTCTCCTCGCCGCCGGCGCGCTGGTACGAGGAGCCGGGGGCGAGCGCGGTGACCCTGTACAGCTCGTACCGGGTGGCGTTCGTCGGCTGCCTCGACCTGACGGCGACCGCGACCGAGTACGCGGAGGCGCCGAACGCGGAGAGCGCGCGAGCGGCGTGCGAGAGCATGGCGAAGAAGTTCTGGAACCGGGCGCCGACCAGCGACGAGCTGAACGCGTGCGTCTCGGTCGCGACGGTGGATACGCAGGCCGAGAAGGACGCACGCCGGCGATGGGCCTACACCTGCGCGTCGGTGCTCAACTCGGCTGGATTCATCACTTTCTGAAAGGAGCGACACCCATGGGCAAGGACACGTTTGGTTTCAGCAGGCGTCGGCTTCTTCAGGGCACCGCAGCGGTGGCCGGCGCATACGCAGCTTCGAAGATGGTGGGGGGGAGCCTCATAGGTCACGCGCACGCGCAGTTCGCTCCGAGCAAGGACGCGCTGCTCATCATCAACCTGCGCGGCGGGTACAACTCGATCTTCACCGGGGCGGACTCGTTCCTGGGGAGCGGCGCGTACAGCGTCACGTCCTCCAACATCCGGGACCTGGGCAACGGGCTGTTCGTGGACACGTCCACCTTCGGCACGCTTCCGGCGCCCGCGCTGGCGAGCATGGCCACGGTGGGGGTGCGGCACGGCATCAACAGCCACGAGAACTCCCAGGACGCGATGTTCCATTTCAACAACCAGAGCGCCGTGTTGATGCTGGCGGACGCGATGGGCGGAGAGGGATCGATCAAGGCCGCGCACTTCGGCGGGGTCCCGGGCAGTCACCCGCCGGTGGGCAGCACCTCGCTGCAGCGAATCACCGACATGGGAAGCACCATCGCCGCGCTCGGCGGGGTGACGAACCTGAGCATGCCGGACCGGGAGATCGCCGCGAAGGGCATGGCCGCGGCGCGCGCCATGAGCTCGAGGGAGCTGAGGGCCAACCCCGCCTCGCTGAGCACGGTGGACCAGGGATACCCTGCAGCCATCGACACCCTGCAGCAGCCGGTGAAGGTCTTCAACTTCGCTGAGGCCGCGCAGGCGTACGGGCTCAACGCGACCGCCACCGGCGTCGGGAGCTTCACCAGCCAGATGCTCGCGGCCGAGCTGATGGTTCACGCCGGGACGAACGTGATCGTCGCGCAGAACGGCGGTTGGGACACGCACGGAGACAGAAGCGCCGCGACCGTGCGGCAGATGATGACCCGGAACATCCTGCCCGGCCTGAGGACCTTCCTGAACAGGATGTGGAGCGCCGATGGCTACAACGTCACGGTCGCCATCGTCGGCGAGTTCGCGCGCAGCCTGCCGGGCTCCGACGACCAGCCGAGCGTCAGCGTCACCGTCATCGGCAAGAACGTGAAGGTCGGAACCACGGGGAAGACGGACGCCAACGTGAGACTCGCGGCCGGAACCCCGACCTTCCCGGGCCTGTGGGCGTACCTGGCGACAGTCACCAGCGTGAAAGGCACCCCGTTCGGAGCGAACCCCCACACCGCGCTGGTGAAGGCGTAGGTGCCACGGGCTCCGCAGGAGGAGGGCGGAGCGCGTTCAGCGCGCGATGAACTCCCGCCCCCTCCTCGCGGTCCTTCCGCGCGTGGTGCGCCAGACAAAGACACGCTGACGCGCACGGGCATTCGTGCCGGTCCGCTTGTCGCGACGGGACAGCCGCCCTACCCAACCCTCGCTGGATTGGATGGGGAGAGCCATGTCGCGATGGATCGCATGTCTGGGGCTGCTGGGCGCGCTGGGATGGGTGGCCGGATGCAGCGGGGGGGGAAGTGTTCGCTGTGAAGAGGGGGCCGACTGTTCGGGCCCACGGGAGGAGACGCCGCCACCGCCGTGTGCCGGGGGCTGCAGCGCGCCGACGCCGGTGTGTGACTCCAGTGTCGAAGGAGGCGTGTGTGTCGGGTGCCTCGCCGACGGTGACTGCCCTTCGACGAGTCCCCTCTGTGCCACGGACGCGCGCCAGTGCATCGTCTGCAACGAGAACGCAGGATGCGGCGGAGCTCAGCCCTTCTGCGTCACCTCTGTCGCCGGTGGCGCCTGCCACCAGTGCCGCGCCGGTCAGGAGGCGGTGGACTGCCGGGATCCGGCGCGCCCCTTCTGCACCGGTGGTGCCTGCGTGGCCACCCCGCCGGCGGTGACGTCGGCGCAGATCCAGGCGGTGCGCAACGCGCCGGTGAATACGTCGATCGACCTGGCGATCCGGGGCGCGACGGTGACCTACCTGCGCCCGAGCCTGGGCGATGCGGTGGCGGACCCCGCGGGCTTCTTCGTGCAGGCCGAGGCGAAGGGACCGGCGGTCTTCGTGGCGGTGGACCCGGCCACGCTCGGCACCGAAATCAGGATTGGGAACGTGATGGACCTCAACGTGACCTCCACCGCGGTGGTGGCCGGCCAGAAGCGCGCCACGTCGGTGACGGAAGTTCGGGTCATCGGCTCGGGTGCGAACGTGGCTGACCTGGCGCACGACATTTCCCTGGAGACGGCGATCGGCAGTCAGCTGGACCTGTGGGACGGACGACTGGTGTCGGTCCAGGGCATGGTGCTCAGCGTCCCGCTGGCCTCCGGAGCCGCGCACCGGCAGCTGCGCCTGGCCACCGACGGTCTCTCCGACGGCACCCTCCGGCTGCGAACCGGAATGGACACGGCGGCGGCACTCCAGCAGACCCTCGGGCTGGCACCCGGATGCAATGTGACGCTTGCCGCGAACCCGCTGTGGCGCATCGACGCGGACCTCCACGTGCTGTTCCTCGATGCGCTCGAGGTGACCTCCGTCACCTGTCCGGCGCCCGGCGTGGAATCGGCCGTAGCCATCTCGCCCACGGAGGTGCTGGTCACGTTCACCCGTCCGCTGGACGTCACCTCCGTCGATGCCGACGGGGACCAGTTCACGCTGAGCGAGGGCCTCGCCGTCGAAGGGGCGCAGGCATCCGGCCGGCAGGTGGTGCTCACCACCGCCGCACAGATGCCGGGCATGACCTATACGATGACCGTGGCCGCCTCGCTGATGGACCTGGTGGGCACGGCCATGCCCGCGCCGGTGGGCGTGCCCTTCAGCGGCTTCATCGCTCCGGCCCAGCTCGTCTTCAGCGAGGTGCAGCCCCACCTGCCCAGCAACAATGACCTCATCGAGCTGCGAGCGCTGACCGCCGGCAGCGCCGAAGGCATCCGCCTCATGTACGAGGGCACCTCGCGCACCGCGCCGCTGGTCACCCTGCCGCGCGGACTGGTGCTGGCAGCGGGCGACGTGCTGGTGATCCACCTCAACATCCCCGGACTGTCGGAGACGACGGACAAGGCACAGGTGTCGAGCGATACGGTGCTGGCGAACTCCGACGCCGCCTGGGACATCTACACGTCGGACCGCACGGGCGTCGACCATCGCTCGAATCGCGTGCTGCGGCTGGAGACGGCGGCAGGAGAGACCCTGGACGGCGTTCCCTTCATGGGCACCACCGCGCTCGGCGTGCCGGCTCCCGTGCCGATGGGCTTCCTGAACGCGCTGAAGCGGCTTCAGGAAGAGGGGCTGTGGGCCCCGGAAGACTGCGCCGGCGCGGTCTGCACGAGCGCCACCCTGATGGACGAGCCCGGGATTGCGGTGCCCTGGTCGGCGCTGGCGGACGGGCAGAGCCTCCAGCGTGCCGTCCAGTCCCGCCCGGACATGAGCATCAACTGGGCGCCCGGCCCGGCGAGCATCGGCCAGTAATCGCCGACCCCGCCTGGCCGCAGAACACCGGCAAGATCATCGTCTGCTGAGCTGGGGAGCGCCCGAATTGCACACGGCCGGTCCATGAAGTACGGAGCGTGAGCATGTGGCGCGACCTGGCTCACCATCGCCCTGTGCTCATGCTGCTCCTCGTCTGGGGCGCAGGTTGCATCGATCCCACTCCAGCCACTCCGCTACCGGACGCGGTTCCCGAGCCGACGCCGGTTCCCGTGAGGATCGCCACATGGAACCTCCGCCAGTTTCCGGCATCGCCGGAGGCCCCCGGTCGGTTCGCCGCGGCCGTTCAGGCGCTCGATGTGGACCTGCTCGCAGTCCAGGAGGTCGAGGACGCCGACGCGTTTGCGCAGTTGCTCCAGGCGTTGCCCGCGTTCGAAGGCGTGCTCGGACCGCCCCAGGCCGGCAGCTCGCCCCTCCGGGTCGGAGTGCTCTGGCGTCGCGACCGCCTCAGCCTCGTTGATCAGCGCGAGCTCTTCACCACCTCGACCGCCCTGTTTCCTCGGCCCCCCGTGCGGGTCGACTTCGAGGTCGTCGACACGGACAGCCGGTTCACGGCCATCAACGTCCACCTCAAGGCGGGGACGGGCGGCGAAGACGAACAACAGCGGATCGACTCGGCCCACGTCCTCGCGTCGGAGATCGACGCCATCGTCGCAGCAGGCGAGGACGAGGTGATTCTGCTCGGAGACTTCAACGAAGCCTTCACCGACCCTCGCGCGGCCGAGTTCTTCGGGGTCTTCGAGGCACGTGCCGGAACCCGCGTCCTCACGCGAGCGCTGGACGACGCCGGACAGATCACCTTCTTGCCCGCGAAGCTCGTCCTCGATCACATGGTGACCACGTCAGGCCTCGACGAGGAGTTGCATGGACAGACGGCGCAAGCCGTGACCCATCCCGCCTGGGAGCCCGACGGCGCCGCGGCCCTCAGCGATCACCGTCCGGTGCGGGTCGAGACGACGTTCCGCTGAAGCTGCGATCGCGACTTGAACTGCGCCATGTGCGCTTCACCGAAATGCACCTGGGCGCGATGCTGGTTGTGTACCCGGCATCGCACAGCGACGTTGGCCACGGTGGTTTCGCCTCCCAGCGCGAAGGGCTGGAGGTGGTCGAACTCGAGTTGGTGCGTGGACCCACATCGCTTCCCGTGCGTCCCGATGTACGAGCAGCTGCCCTGATCGCGCTCCCACACCTCGCGACGCACTTCGGCTGGAATCGTCCGGTTGCGAAGGCCAGGCTCGGACCGTTCGCTGTCATCGGGCAGCCGGGCGCCCGTCCTCTCCGGTTCCGGGCCGGAACCGTGCTGGGCTTCAGGAGCAGCGGCCGTGGGCGCCTGTGGGCGAGCAGCGGGCGAAGCCATTGAACGCGCGCCCCGCTTGCGCCGGGCGCAGAGCTCGAGCGTCTTCTGCATGCATACGCGCAGAAC
>JBAWAM010000014.1:0-2014 GCA_049589315.1 Myxococcaceae bacterium | reverse complement strand
CGGGCCGCGGGCGGGCCGTCTGCGCTGAGCGATGCGGACCGCGAGAAGCTCAAGGCCTGCAGGACGGCCGCGGGAGGCGATGCTGCTCCAGCGGGAGCTGACGCCCGAAGGGGCGTGGTGTTCGTGATGGGGGCCAACGGCGTGGCCGAGCCCCGTCGCGTGTCGCTGGGCCTGAGCGACTGGGAGTACACCGAGGTGGTCGAAGGCGTGGAGCCGGGCGAGAAGGTCGTGCTGATCTCCGCAGCGCAGCTCATGAAGAAGCAGCAGGAGATGACGGACCGGTTCCGCCAGCGCAACAGCGGACCGGTGCCGGGCGCCGGTGGGGCTCGCGGCGGACGGGGGCGATGACATGCCGATCCTCGAAATCTTCCGGACCGCGATCGACGCGATCATCGCCAACAAGCTGCGCTCGCTGCTGACCACGCTCGGGATCATCATCGGCATCGCCGCGGTGATCGCGATGATGGCCCTGGGCGAAGGCGCGAAGAAGAGCATCGAGTCGCAGCTCAACGCATTGGGCAGCAACGTGCTGACCATCCGGCCCGGGCAGAACATGTTCGGCGGCATCGGCCGGGGCCAGGCGCAGCTGACCATCGACGACGCCGAGGCGCTGCGGGCAAAGCCGGTCCACATCCGGAACGTGGCGCCGGAGATGGAGTCGCGGCTCCAGGTCGAGCTCGGGGCGAAGAACGCCAACCTCTCGATCGTGGGGACCTGGCAGAGCTACTTCGAGCTGAACAACCACGCCCTCGCCCTGGGCCGGCTGTACACGGACGCCGAGGACCGGGGGCGCCGACGGGTGGCCGTCCTGGGCGCGCTCGCCGGCAACCAGCTCGGCGTGACCGACACCTCCTCGATGGTCGGAGAGACGATCCTGGTACGCGGCGTCCCCTTCGAGGTGGTCGGCGTGCTGAAGGAGAAGGGCGGGCAGGGGTTCTGGAACCCCGACGAGAACATCTACATCCCGCTGGGGACGGCAGAGCTGCGGGTGATGGGCGGGAAGAACGTGCGCTCGATCGCGATCCAGGCGGTGAGCGAGACGGCGATGGGCGATGCGATGGCGGAGGTGGATCGTGTGCTCCGCCGCGAGCACCGCCTCCGACCCGGCGTCGAGTCCGACTTCAACATCCGCGACCAGGCCGCGCTGCTGAGCACCGTTCAGGAGACGGCGCAGACCTTCTCGTTCCTGCTCGCCGGCGTGGCGGCGATCTCCCTGCTCGTTGGAGGCATCGGCATCATGAACATCATGCTGGTGTCGGTGACCGAGCGGACCCGGGAGATCGGCCTGCGCAAGGCCCTGGGCGCGCGGCGAGGCGACATCCTCCGGCAGTTCCTGATCGAGTCGCTGGTGCTCTGCGTGGCCGGCGGTGCGCTCGGGATAGGCCTGGGGATGGGCGGGACCTGGGTGCTCCAGCGTGCGGCCGGGTGGCAGATGGAGATCTCCCCCATGTCCGTGGCGCTCGCCTTCGGGTTCGCCGCCGGTGTAGGCGTGTTCTTCGGGCTGTGGCCGGCCCGGCGCGCGGCGATGCTCTCGCCGATCGAGGCGCTCCGGTACGAATAGCTCAGTTGAGTAGCAGACAAGCAGGCTTGCGCTAGATTGCTTCGCCTCCTCCGCGGCCGGCGCGGAGGGAGGAGAAGACAACGTGAGATTTCAGCAGACGGGTGTGATGGCGAGTCTCTTGTGGGTGCTCGCCTCTGGATGCGGCGGCAGCAACCCTACGGAGCCGGGGCCTGCGGACGGCACAGAGACGACGTGCGGACCGGACAACTGTACGGGGTGTTGCGACGCCAACGGCCAGTGTCAGACCGGAACCACGGACCTGGCCTGCGGGGCCACCGGGGGCGCCTGCGGTGCGTGCGGTGAGGGGCAGGTCTGCAGCAGCGGCGTCTGCGCGGCAGAGGTTTCGGGAGTCCCCCTCGAGCAGCTCTGTGGCGAGATGTTGAAGCTGCAGTGCGAGGTGCTCGTGGAGTGTGGCGTGTACGGCAGCCTGGAGGTCTGCCAGTCGGAAGTCGC
>JBAWAM010000013.1:0-2240 GCA_049589315.1 Myxococcaceae bacterium | reverse complement strand
AACGTGAGCCGCCCCCACGCGACCTCGCCTTCCCAGCACGCGCGCTCGAGCAGGTCGGGCAGGTACTGCTTCATCCTCGCGGGCAACAGCCACTGCTCCCACGCCGCGGCGGGGGCCTCGTAGCCCTGCAGCAGCGACACGGCCTTCACCAGACCGGTGCGGCCTCGGAGCTGATCGGCCTCGTCGAGGTGATGCCACCGGAACAGGAACCGCATGTAGTCCTGCCCGCTCAGGGGTTCGATCTCCCGTCGCAGGCGACCGACGGTGAGCCGGTGGATGCGCTGGAGCAATCGGCGATCGCAGAACTCGAGCGCCACCGAGCCATTCCGCAGCTCGGCCGGGCGGAACGTGCCGCGCAGCACCTGTCCCTCGGCCTCGAGCTGGTGCAGCGCCGAGTTCACCGCGCCGTCGTCCAGCCCCAGCGCCGCGGCGAGCTCGGCCGCGCTGGTGGGGCCGCAGACCTCCATATGTCCGCGTACGACGGCGAGCGTGGCGGCATCGAAGGTCACCGGGCGATCGCCTGCGAGCGGCGTCAGCGGCGGTGAGAGCTCCACGTCCGGGAACAACACCTGGGCGTACGGGACCCGCTCTGCCGCGACGACCAGCGACGGGATTCGCATCAGCCGTGCGGCGCGGCCGGTGCTCAAGAGCTCCTCGAGGTCGCTGCGGGGGAGCTGGGACTCGGGAGCGAGCACCCACTGCAACAGCGCGTCGTGGACCTCCTCTCGGTCGCGCATCGGCGGACGGGCGTCCTCGAGCACGGAGCGGATCGCCTCGGCATCCAGCGCGCCGAACGTCGCCGCATCCGTCGCGGCCAGGGTCCGGCGAGCGCCCACGGCCCGGGCGCGCCGCTCCTCGAGGGGCGCCTCATCGAGGTAGGTGTACGGCTGTGAGTTCAGCAGCGCGTGCGCCAGCGGCGACGGTTCGGGGAGATCCACCGCGTGCGTGCGGATCTCGCCGGCGCGCATCCGACGCAGCAGCTCCTTCAGCCCGTCGATGTCCATCGCGTCGCGGAGGCAGTCGTAGAGGGTCTCCTTCACCAGCGGGTGGTCAGGGACCTCGATCTCGGCGTCGGCGCGGTTGTCCTGGCAGCCGACCTGGGCGGGGAACACCGCCGCGAGGAGATCCTCGGCGCGGGCGCGCTGGATCTGCGGCGGCACCCGGGAGCTCCCCATCCAGCGCGAGAGGGTCAGGGCCCGGGTCGCGGTCCAGCGGAAGCGGGTCGGGAACAGCGGCGCCTGGAGCACCGCCTGGGTCAGCACCTCCTCGGCGTTCTTCTCGGTGACGAAGCCAAAGATGTCGGCGAGCGGGAAGCTGTGCTGTTCGCCGAGCGAGAGGAGGATCCCGTCGTCGCTCGCTGCGGCCTGCAGCTCGAAGTCGAACGTGCGGCAGAACCGCTTGCGCAGCGTGAGTCCCCACGCGCGGTTGATCCGGCCGCCAAACGGGGCGTGGATGAGCAGCTGCATCCCGCCCGCTTCGTCGAAGAACCGCTCGGCCACGATGAACGTCTTCGAGGGGATTCCGCCGAGCACCTGCGCAGTGGCCTTCAGATAACCCATCAACGCGTCGGCCGCGGCCAGGGAGAGGCCCAGCTCCTCGACGAGGTGCTTCGCCGCGTCCGGGTGCTCGAGCAATTCCTCGCGCAGTCGGGACACCTGGGTGGAGAGCTCGTCGGTGCGGGAAGGCGCCTCGCCTCGCCAGAACGGCGTGTTGGGCGCCTGCCCTGCCGCGCTCTCCACGCGAACGGTCCCGGCCATGATCCGCTGGATCCGCCACGAGGTCGATCCGAGCAGGAAGATGTCCCCGGCGGTGCTCTCGACGGCGAAGTCCTCGTCGACCGAGCCGACCAGCTTGCCTTCGGGCTCGGCGATCACCGGATAGGAGAAGGTGTCGGGGATGGTCCCGCCGTTCATCAGCGCGGTGAGCCGGGCGCCCTTCCGTCCTCGAACGATCCCGTGCACGCGGTCGCGGTGCAGGTGCACGCGCGCCCGCCCCCGCGTGTTCGACACGCCCTCGGCGAGCATGTGGACGACGCTGTCGAACTCCTCGCGGGTGAGGTCGCGGTACGGGTACGCGCGGCGGAACAGCTCGAAGAGGTCGTCCTCTCTCCAGTCTTGATCCACGCATTCGGCGACGATCTGCTGCGCGAGCACGTCGAGCGGCTTCGGCCACATCCGCACCGCGTCGAGATCGCCCTCGCGGACCGCGCGGAGCAGGGCGGCGCACTCGACCAGCTCGTC
>JBAWAM010000012.1:0-4352 GCA_049589315.1 Myxococcaceae bacterium | reverse complement strand
GCGCGATCCTGGCCCGCACCGGGCGCGTTCGTCTTCGCGCGTCGACCTCACGTCTTCGCCGGACGTCGCCCACGGCCCGCCGCGCAGGCGCTCGTCGAAGCAGGTGCCCGCCGTCGAGAGCGAGCCTGCGCCGCGCCGAACCCGGAGCCGGGCGAGCATGCCGGAGGTCCCGCGGTACGAGCCGGAGCAGGACCTGACCGATCTACCCGACCGGTCCTCCGAGTCCGAGATCTGGCCGAAGCGTCGGACGGGCCAGTTCAGCCTGGGGGGCCCGCCGCGAAGGTCTCGTTCGTCGAGCATGCCCGAGGCGCCCGTGCCTCCGCCGCCCGCGGTCATCGAGCAACCCGAGGTCACCGTCGCCGGGGTGCCAGCCAGCGTGCGCCGATGGGTGAGGACGGCGGTCGGGGCGGGGCTGGTGCTGGTCCTCGCCGGGGCGGGGCTGGTGTTCAAGGAACCGCTGTTGAAGTTCCTGACGAGCACGGCCAACGACGGTGCGGAGGTGATCGTCAGCATCGAATCGAACATCCCGGCCCGGATCTACGTGGAGCATCACCCGGACGAAGGGCGCGCGGACCCTGTGGAGTTCCTCGGGACCAGCCCGCTCAAGAAGGCCCGTGGCGTGCATTTGAGGGATTCGCTCGTCTTCGAGAACAGGGTACAGGGACTGCACTACCGCGAAGCGCTCTCCCTGGGACAACCCGGGGAGCACCGGAAGCTCCAGAAGACGTTCAAGTCGGGGAATTACCTGTTTCGCTTCGAGCCGCGAAACCTCGACGGGCTGTCGATCTCGCTGAACGGGCAGGAGGTGGCCCGCTACCCGGGTCCCGCGGTGAGGCTCGTGGAGGGGAAACACACGGTCGAGGTCCACGGCATCCAGCTCAGGGCGAAGGTGCCGATCGAGATCGAGGTGAAGCCGGATGTGCTCACCGAAGGCGAGGTCGTCGATCTCCGGGGACATCTGCTCTGAGGGTCAGTACCGCGGCAGCGTCGGATCGACGCGCAGCGCCCAGGCCTCGATCCCCCCGCTCAGCGAACGCGCGTCGAATCCAAGCGACTCCAGGAACGCCGCTCCCGATAGGCTGCGGACCCCGTGGTGGCAGTACACGACCACCTCTCGTCCGCGAAGCGCCTCGAGCTCGTCCTGCCGCTCCTCCAGCTCGCCCAGGGGGATGAGCTCCGATCCGGGCAACGCGACGATCTGGTGCTCACCGTACGTGCGCACGTCCAGCAGGGCAGGGCGCGCGTCCGGTGGTCCGTTCAGCTCCTCGCGCAGCGCTTCGGGGGTGATCTCGCGGACGGGCATGTTCAGGCCGCCGTGGTGCAGAACTGCTCGTAGTCGATGAACGCGATCTTCGCGCCGTCCCGGCAGACAGGACACGACGGGTCGCGCCGCAGCTTCAGCGGGTGGAACCGGGTGACCAGCGCGTCGAACGTCAGCAGCCGGCCGATCAGCGGCTCTCCCACGCCGAGGATCAGCTTCAATGCTTCGTTGGCCTGGAGCAGGCCGATGATCCCGGGGAGCACCCCGAGCACGCCAGCCTCGGCACATGACGGCGCCAGCTCCGGCGGCGGCGGGGCAGGGTAGAGGCAGCGGTAGCAGGGGCCCTGGCCGGGGACGAACGTGGTGACCTGGCCTTCGAAGCGGAAGATCGAGCCGTGGACGTTCGGCTTCTTCACCATCACGCACGCGTCGTTGAGCAGGTAGCGGGTGGGGAAGTTGTCGCCGCCGTCAATCACCAGATCGAAGCCCTCCAGGATGCGCAGCACGTTCGACGAGGTCAGCCGCTCCTGGAACGGCACCACCCTCACGTCCGGGTTCAGCGCCTCGATCGTGGCCCGCGCGCTCTCCACCTTGGGCGTGCCGGCGCGATCCTGCGAGTGGATCACCTGCCGCTGCAGGTTCGAGAGATCCACCACGTCCGAGTCGACGATGCCGAGGGTGCCCACGCCGGCCGCGGCCAGGTACAGCGCCGCGGGAGAGCCGAGCCCGCCTGCGCCCATCAACAGGACCTTCGCTTTCAGCAGCTTCGCCTGGCCCTCCTCACCGACCTCCGGAAGGATCAGGTGGCGGCGGTAGCGCTCCTTCTGCTCGGCAGAGAGGACGAAGGGCTTTTCGGTCGGCAGGTTCTGGTCGTGCCAGCGGTCGTAGCCACCCGCCATGGACCAGACGTTCGAGTACCCGAGCTCTTGCAGGGTGCGCGCCGCGAAGGCCGAACGCGTTCCGCCGGCGCAATAGACGACGATCGGGTCCTCCCGCCCGGCCTTCGCCTCGATGCGCATCTCCAGGTAGCTGCGCGGAATCGAGACCGCGCCCGGGAGCCGGCCCTGGGCGTACTCGTCGCTCTCGCGAACGTCGACGAGGCGCATCCGCTCACCGGTGTCGAGGCGCTTCTTCACGTCCTCGACGGAGACCTCGCGGATCTCCTGCTTCACCGCGCTGAGAAGGTCACGAAATGTCGTCGGCGCCATGCGGACACCCTCTATAACCCCTCCTCGATCGTATTTCAGGAGGTGGAGCGTGGAACGTTCCCTCGAAGGAAAGGTGGTCCTCGTCACCGGCGCCGGCGTTCGCGTGGGGCGCGCGCTCGCCGAGGGGCTGGGCAGGGCAGGCGCGAGGATCGCGGCTCACTTCCACCACTCGGAGGCGGGCGTCGAAGAGACGCTCGCGACGGTTCGGATCGACGGCAACCGCGCGGAGAAGTTCCAGGCGGACCTCTCGGACCCGAAGCAGGCAGAGGCCCTGGTTGCGCGGGTGGAGGAGGAGCTCGGGCCCATCGCTGCGCTCGTCAACAGCGCGGCCCTGTTCGAGCGGGCGCCGTTCCTGGAGACCCCTGTGGAGTCGCTGGACCGTCAGTGGGCCGTGAACGCGCGGGGGCCGTTCGTGCTCACCCAGGCCGTGGCGCGCCGGATGGTCGCTCGCGGTGGCGGGGACGTGGTGAACATCCTCGATATCGGCGGGGTGCTGAATGCGTGGGCATCCTACAGCGCCTACTGCATGAGCAAGGCAGCGCTCGGCAGCCTGACCGAGTGCCTGGCGATCGAGCTGGCGCCGCATGTTCGGGTGAATGGGGTCGCGCCCGGAACGGTGCTCCCTCCCGAAGACATGGGCCCGGAGCTCCTGGCCGGGCTCAAGTCGCGCATCCCCCAACAGCGCTTCGGGACGCCCGACGACATCGTGGAAACCGTGCTCTTCCTGCTCACCGGGCCCCGCTTCATCACAGGGCAGATCGTGGCCGTGGACGGGGGGCGGTCGCTCGGCGGACGCAACCTTTGAGAGGTGCGATGGATTTCGGGAGGGCGGTGGTTATATAGGGCCCGCAAGGAGAGATTTCATGGAGAACACGACCCAGCAGACCCCGACCCAGAACCAGACCGGGCTCCCCGCGGCGAACGCGGCGCTCCGACTCACCGAGCGTGCGGTTTCGCAGGTGAAGGAGATCATCAAGGCCCAGGGCTTCGAAGGGCACTTCCTCACCGTGCGCGTGGTCCCCGCCGGCTGCAGCGGCATGGGGTACGACCTGAACCTCTCGAAGGAGACCCGCCCGGGCGACCTCGTGTGGGAGCAGGACGGCCTGAAGATCGCCACCGACGAGATGAGCCAGCAGTACATCGGCGGCACCGAGGTCGACTACGTCAGCGGGCTGCAGGGCGCCGGGTTCAAGTTCAACAACCCGAACGCGAAGAGCAGCTGCGGCTGCGGCACCTCGTTCTCGGCGTAGGTCCGGCGACCACGACAGGCCGTGCGACGCGCCCCTCCTCCATCAAGAGGGGCGCGTTTTGCTTTTTGAGGCGCTAGGATGGCAGGAATGCAGGACCGTTGCCCCCAGTGCGGGACCGAGGTCTCCGCCGACGATTTTCAGTGCGCCCACTGTGAGCTGCTCCTCAACGTCGACGCGGTCGAGGAGCTGGAGGTCACCGAGCCGTCGGTGGTCCGCGCGCTTCTGGGGCCTGCTGAGTCCAGACCGTCCGTGGAGATCCCCGTACCGCCGGCCACTCCGGCGGTCGCCCCGGTGCCGCTCGGCGACGAGGTGGTGACGGCCGAGTTCCAGGCCGTGGCGGGTCCCCGGCTCGTGCCGCGCATCGTCGCGGGGCTCGACATCTCCGGAAAGCTCGACGGGTTCGAGGCGTACATCGCCTCGTTCATCGACGGTGCCCAGGGGCCGCGAGCCATCGCCACCGTCGCGCGCGTCGCGGAGGTGGAGGTCCAGGCGGTGCTGCGGACCCTGCGCGAGCGCCGCGTCATCGACATCGTCCCGCGTCCGGCGTCGGTTCCCCTGGCCGGTCCGGCGGCGCTGAAGGCTGCAACGGAGCACGAGCGACGCGCTCCGTCGCAACAACGCGCTTCGGAGCTT
>JBAWAM010000011.1:0-6258 GCA_049589315.1 Myxococcaceae bacterium | reverse complement strand
ATCCCTGGAGACAGAGGCGGACATCGAGCTCATGCAGGGCTGCTTCTCCTGGCTCGCAGCGGAAGAGACGGACATGACGCTCTTCTTCCGCGGATTGTCCAGGGCGGTGGAGGCATCGACCGCTCCCGTCGAGCTGCCCCCGGTCCTGTTCGACGCGTTCTACTCGAAGGTCCCCGACGCGCACATCGCGAAGGGCCTGGAATGGCTGACCGCTTGGTGGCAGCGAACAAGGCGTGAGAATGCGCCCCCTGCCGAATTGGCGCGGCGGATGAACCGCGTGAACCCCAGGTACGTCTTGCGCAACTGGCTCGCCCAGGAGGCCATCGATGCCGCGCACCAGGGAGACGACGCCCGGATTCACGCCCTGCTCGACGTGATGCGGCGGCCCTTCGATGACCAACCGGGGCGGGAGGCCTATGCGGCCAGGCGCCCGGATTGGGCGCGCTCGAAGCCGGGGTGCTCCGCCCTCTCCTGCAGCTCTTGAACCCTGGCTTTGCTCGAGATCGCGGCGGGAGCGCCCTCCCCGCTATTCCTGGCCCTGGCGCCATGGTGTGACGGAATCCGGGCGCTGCTCCCAATAGGGGACGTTCGCCCATGACGGGCGTCACTCCTCGAGAGGTCGTTCAATGAAGAAGCTGGTTCTATCGTGTGTGGGAGCACTCAGCCTGGTCGCCTGCGGTGCCCCCTCCGGGCTGGAGGGGAAGATCGCGGGGCACGAATTCCACGGGAAGGACGCCATCCTCATCAACGAAATCGATGAGGGCGAGAGTTTCACGTACCTCGTACTCACGGACTTCGAGAACGCGTGTGAGTCCTTCAAGGCCAATCGCCTTCCGAAGAGCTCGAAGCTGCTCGCCATCGTCCTCACCCACGTGCGGGACGATGGCGCGCAGCTGCCCGTCAACACGGGAGAGTACAGTCTGGGCGCGGGATCGGGATCTGGTTGGTCGGGGAAGAGGGCCGGCGCCCAGTTCAGCAGGCTGGACGAAAACTGCAGGAGCACCCTCCCGTACAACCAGATGGTTGCGCAGAGTGGCCTGGTGAAGGTCGAAACCTTCGACGTGGGCGAGGGCACCAGCGGCACCTTCGATGCCACGTTTGGTGATCAGAAAGACAAGGTGAGCGGCTGGTTCAACGCCACCCGGTGCGATACCGGCCCCGACGTGCTCGTCGAGCCGAGCTGCGAATGACGCGCGGACCCGGGCGACCGTAGTCCCCCCGAATCCATCGGTTGCGACGGAGCGCACGACCTCCGCAGAGAACGTCCAGGCGTTCCGTCGCGGCCGGCGGCTTCGAAACAACTCATGCAGGGCTGGGATGCAGAGGAGATGCGCTCCGGGAGATCTACGGAGTGAATCCCGATGATCCGACGGGCGGGCAAGAGTACGTGATCCCCCACTACGAGGAATTGCGAGAGTTCACCGCCGGGCTGGCGCGTGACAAGCTGGGCCTCATCGTCTGGTGTGACTGAGACGCCCGCGATCGCGGACCGGTCCGTTCGAGCACTCACCGCGTGCGAGGAGTTGCTGTAACAGCGGTTCGACCAACTCCCTGCCACGCAAGGCACTGCGCCACCGCTCGGGGATGGCGTCGAGCCTGTCACGCAGTCCGGAGACTCCCCCAGCGACAGCGGCCGTCGTGTCCGTGTCGTGGCCAAGCGCGATTGCAGCCTTGACCACTTGCTCGTACGAACCCGCGGCCATCCCCAGAGTCGGGCCGGACGGACCACTCGAGTTCCTCGCGCTCTGCAGCGCCACGGCCTTTTCCCAGGCGTCCTGCGCACCCTCCAGGGACCTACGCGCCCACAGGCAATAGAGCGCGCAACACACCTGCGCCCGCATGTGCCCATGCGTCACCCTCGATTGAAGCATTTCGCACGCTAACGCAGCGTCTTCTCCCCGATGCCAGAGCACCAATGGCAGCACCCGCATCAACGAGCCGTTCCCGTTCGCATGCTCGCCCGCCGGTCCGGCCTGCAGCGCAGGGACCCCCGCACGGATGTTCGTCAGCGCCTCTGCAGTCTGGACGCCGACGGCGAAGACCTCGCAGTCGCCGGCCATGTACCCGAACTCGTACCAGTTCACGAGGCGCCGCCCCAGGTCCTCCAGGTCCAACGCGTCACGGTGAAGCAGCGAGGCCAGCAGGCACAGCGCGTGGGCCCCGTCATCGGACCACGTACCGGCGGGCACCCTCGCGTGCGCGCGCGAAAAGCCGCGCGGTGGTTCCAACTCGATGAGCGCCGGTTCGGGGATCTGCTCCGGTGGATGGAATTCGTACGGCACTCCCAGCGCATCACCCACGAGCAGGCCGTAGAGCCCTCCGGCGATGCGCGAATGAGGGCGGTCGTGCGTCGAAGCGGCTTTCGGGAACCACTTTGGCAGCGGAGGGGGCGCAGGAATCTGACCGCGGGCAGCTCCGCGGACCGAAACCCGACTGCAACGCGCCGAGCTACAGAGGACATCGCGCTTCGGCCGTTCTAGTGCATCGCGCCGATAGGACGGCCGGCGAGCGCGGTCCGCCGGCCTTGATCCATCTGAAATGATGTCGCACGCCAGACGGGTTCGGGACCTGGTCGGGGCCGCTGCGGTCAATGGCGACCACCTGCTCACTGAATGGAGCTATTGAGTTCGGACCGTCGCTGCCGCGTCAGGGTCGAGGCGAGCGGACACCCGGTGGTGCCCGCTCATTACCGCTGGCTACCTGCTACTGAACGATGAACGGCTGCCAGATCCGCGAGCCATTGCCGAGCTCGTCGAAGGCATCGATCACCCACCAGTACGTCTGTCCGAACGACAGCGTGGCTGGCGAGGCCTGGCCATCGAAGTTGTACGGGACTGACGTTATCGAGCTCGGAATGCCATCCACGGTCCACAGCACATTCCCTGCCGCGTCCAGCACGTGCATCCCGTACGAATAGCTTGCGGCAGGCGCGGGAGAAGGAGCGCTCCAGCTGAAGGTGGGGGTCGTCTGGCCAATGGGCCCCACCGGCGACAACGGGGTGGACGGCGTCAACACCACGTTCACCGACGAGGTGACCGTGGAGATGCTCCCGTCGCTGTAGGTCACGATGAAGTTGTACGCAGTACCCACCGATGGAACATTCGTGAACCGGTCCCACGAACCGACGTGATAGCCGGCGTTGCCGAAGGAGATCGGAAGGTCCTGAGCCTGGCTCATCCCGGGTCCGTTCACCTCGACCTTGACCGGGAGGGGTCCGCCCGCCTTCATCATGAACCGAAGCTGGAACGACGACTCCCCGTTGAAGACCTCGCGGAACGTCGAGACCGAGGCGCCCGCTCGGAGGCCGAGATCGGCCGTTCCATTGCTCGAGCTGAGCACCACCCGCGCCTCCGCGGAATCGGACGGATCGGTCACGCGAAGGGTCCTGTCGCCCCCGATGTCGGCGAAGGCGACAACCGTGTAGGTATCGTCCACGAGACCGGTGAACGTGTACTGCTGCGAGGCGCCGGAGGCGTTCATGTGCATGACCCGGTCGTTCATCCCCGATGAGCTGAGGGCGAGCAACGTCAGCGAGGGAGCGGGAGTGAAGCCGCTCATCGAAACGGTGCCAGTGATTCGATTCGTGCCCGGCCCGGCACCAACGTTCGCCATGACCGCAGGTCCAGGCGTCAGCTCGGTGCCGTCGACGATCGGGGCCACTGAGAAATACCAGTTTCCGGCGCTGAGTCCGTCAACCAGTACATACGCGAGGATCGGCACGACCCTCGAGCCCGTGTTGTTCGCGGGGCCGGGATTGCCGGTCTGGCTCCAATACACTCTGTACGCGGTGGCGCCCGGCTGGTGGGTCCAGTCGAGGAACGCAGAATCGACGCCGGGAGTAATCCCAGGCGACGGACTGGTCGGGGTCACGGTCGTCGGGTTCAAGAGCACGACGTTCGCGGTGAAGTTGCCGCCGACCGAACTGCGGAAGCTCGAATCCAGGCTCGAAGACGGGCTGGTGCCCTCGTCGTAGTTGGCGATTCCTACCCGGTCCATGAACGCCAGCACCCTGATCTCGTCTTCGAAGGAGACGCCCCGAATCGTGAAGTTGCCCGGCGACGCCAGGCTGGTCCCGGCAATGGGCGCATTGTTGGTGTCGGTGGCCAGGACGTAGATGCGGCCGGTGTGGGGGCCGGCGTAGGAAATGGTGCCCGTCAGGGTGAAACTGCCGTCGACCACGGTCACGGTCGCGGTCGCAGTCGCGGTGGGTTCTGCCGAACTCCGCACCCGGACGTAGTAGGTGCCCGGGGTCGTGGGCGCGACATAGGTGGCAATCCGCGCATCCTGCGGGTTGACCGTCAGGGTTCCGCCGTTCGGGTTGGGGTTCCCGGACGCATCGACGATCTGGTACGTCACCGCCGGGTTCGAGGTGTTCTGTACGCTCGCACTGAACTCCCGCTCCCCGCCGGGATACAGCGTCGTGGAGCTGGGCGAGATGCTGACCTGGGCCGGCTGCGCTGTGACCGTGAAGGTGACGCTGTCACGCTTCGAGGGATCCTCTTTGCTCGTGGCGGTGACCGTGACCGCGTTGTTCGCGGTGCTGGGAGCCACATACTGGCCGTCTTGAAGGATCATCCCGTGCGTCGCGGTCCAGGTGACGCCCTGGGTGCTGTTCTGAGCGCTCGCAATGAAGGAGTAGCTCGCGTTGGTCGCCAGCGACGTGGGCCTGGTGGTGATCGAAACCACGATCTCCTGCTGCGTTGACACCGTGATCGTCGCCGTGGCCTGTCGAGTGGGATCTGCGACGCTGGTGGCGCGCAGGGCGTACGTGCCGGTACGGGACGGCGCGGTGTACTCGACCTGGTTCTGCCCGGGCGTAAGCGTTCCGTTGGCCGTTCCCCCGACGACGTCCCAGGTCACCGCCGTGTTGGTGGTTCCCGTCACGTTCGCCGTGAAGGTCGCGGAAGCCCCCGGGCTCAGCGTCGTGTTGGCGGGGACGATGCTCAGACTCACCTCCCGGACGCTGATCGACGCGGTCGCGCTTCGGCTGGGGTCGGCCACGCTGGTGGCCTTGATTTCGAAGGTGCCAGCCTTGTTCGGGGCGATGTACTTCCCCTGTTCATCGATGGTGCCGTTGGCCGCCCCGCCGGTGACACTCCAGTTCACCTCCCGATTCGGCGTCCCGGAAATCGAGGCGCTGAAGACCTTGTCCGCGCCCTGGTCGAGGACGATGACGGCGGGTGAGATCGAGACCGAGATCGTCCCGTCCTGAGCGGGCGTGACGGTCACCGTCGAGGTGGCGCTGACAGCGGCGTCCGCCTTGCTCGTCGCGACGACGTGGAAGACGCCCTCGGCCGCAGAGGTGTAGAGCCCCGTCGCGGAGATCGTCCCGCCGTTGCTCTCCTCCACCGACCACCTCACCTCGGTGTTGGCGGATCCGGTCACGGACGCGCTGAACTGAAGGGTCTTCCCCGCTTCGACCGATGCCGACGCGGGAGTTATCGAGACTGTGACCTGCGTACCGTCATCCGGGGTGGGCGACGGACTGTAACAAGCAGCGACGAACAAGGCGCTCAATGCCAGCGCCGGCAACATGCTTCCACTTCGCATCGTTCAAGACCTCTACGTTTGTGTTGATGTACTTCGCGCGCCCGAACGATTGCTCCGGATGTGCGGGCCTACCCCGTTATTGGAGCTTGCCGGCCCAATCCGTCACGAAGCCGCGAAGTACCCGTCAGCGCCCTTCGGCGACAGGGCCCACGCTTTGCAATTGCTACCATGGGCACCGCAGTCCGCGTGCTCCTGCTTGGGCGCAGGTGCGTGATCGCCGGCGCCTCGCCTTCGAGCGCAGAGGGCCGAGACCGAACTCGTGCGGACGCGCGCCCCCAGGCACAGCGGAAGGTTGACCTGAGCGCCATTGAGTCGCTACCCGAGGACGTCCAGCACGATGCGGGCGCATCGTTGCCACCGGAGGATTCAAATCCGAAACCGTGCCCGAGAAGGGAGAGGCGCCCCATCTCTTCGAACCTGGTTCCGCACGTCGTTGATCGGGTCGGAGAACCGGCATCCAAGAGGAGATGTGGCAGCGGCCGTCTCGCCCCCACCCGCGCTTCCCCTTCCCCGTACGGTGGGTGTCAACGTAGTTGTCGCTTGGGATTGGACCTACGCGGCGGCGCTCGTAGGCCGTGAGGTGCGATCCGGCGTCAGCCGAACTGCACCTGCTGGAGCCCAGTTTCGCGTAGGTCCGGTCCAGCGTTCCGGCCGACGTCGGCGGGCCCGCTCGTAGACCTCTCGCCGATGCGCTAGCACCGCAGCCTC
>JBAWAM010000010.1:0-6782 GCA_049589315.1 Myxococcaceae bacterium | reverse complement strand
GTCACGGCCCTGCCCACGGGGCTGATCATCGCCGCGGCGTTCAGCGTCACGCTGTATTTCGTGAAGCCCGCGCCGCCGAACAGAATCGTGCTCGCCACGCCTGCCGATGAAGGTGGGTCGCGGTACTTCGCACGGCGCTACCAGAAGTTCCTCGAGAAGCATGGGGTCACGCTCGAGTTGCGCTCGACCCAGGGCTCTGTCTCCAACATCCGGCTGCTCGCAGACGAAGACAGCGGCGTCGACGTCGCGTTCGTACAGAGCGGAACGGTGAAGGCAGAGGAGGCGCCGAACGTCGTCTCGCTCGGAAGCCTCACGTACACGCCGCTCTGGATCTTCTACCGGGGCGAGCCGATCGACGATGTCGCTGCGCTGAAGGGTCGACGGATCAACGTGGGACCCGAGGAGAGCGGCACACGCGCGCTCGCGAAGACGCTGCTCCTCGCCAATGAAGCGGACGGTGCACCCACGCAGCTTCTGTCGCTCGGCCGCGACGAGGCCGTCGACGCGCTGAAGAAGGGGGAGATCGACGCCTTGTTCATGGTGTCACCCGCGGAGTCGCCCGCGATCCGGAAGCTGGCGGCAGCCCCGGGCGTGCGGCTCATGAGCTTCTCGCGCGCCGACGCGTACGCGCGCCGGTTCCCTTTCCTCTCGAAGCTCATCCTGCCGCGCGGGACGCTGAACCTCGCGTCCGACGTCCCCGAGCGGGACGTCGTCCTGCTCTCGCCCACCGCGAACCTGGTCGCGCGAGACGCCCTGCACCCCGCCCTCGCCTACCTCCTGATGCGGGCCGCCAGAGAGGTCCACGGCAGCGCGGGACTGCTCGATCAGTCCAACGAGTTCCCCGCCCCCCGCGAGGCGGGTTTCCCGCTCAGCAGCGAGGCCGAACGGTTCTACGAAGCCGGCGTCCCGCTGCTGCAGCGCTATCTCCCGTTCTGGATCGCCAACCTGGTCGATCGACTGTGGGTGATGCTCGTGCCGCTGATCGCGGTCGTCGTGCCGCTCGGGCGCGCGGTGCCGTCGCTCTATCGCTGGCGCGTGCGCTCCCGCGTCTTCAAGTGGTACGCGCGCCTCAAGGAGCTCGAGATCCAGCTCGATGACGACCCGAACCCCGGGTTGGACAAGCTGGAGGACATGCTCCGCCGCCTCGAGGAGATCGAGAACGCGGTGAACCACATCCCCACGCCACTCGCGTACGCGGAGAACCTGTACGCGTTCCGGACCCACGTCGATGTCGTCCGCCGCCGGCTCCTACGCCTGCTGAAGGAGAGACCACTGGGCGAAGGCGCTCCTGCGAAGCAGTCGGCGTGAGTCGGCTCCGCGAGCGCGCCGGGAGGCGCTCGTCAGGCGAGTGCGGCAGTGCGGAGTGCAGGGGCGGGCTGCCGGCGGATCACCCATTCGGCCACGCCGACGTTGATGGCCCAGGCGGCGCCCAACAGCAGCGCCCTGGCGAGCTCGCCCGTCGGGCCGATAAGGACGAACCAGGGCACCGAAACCAGCACCTGCGTGCCCGCGCCCTGGCCAATCGCGTAGCCCCGGATCATCCAGGCCCGGTGTCCGGCAACGTCCCGACGGAGGATGGTCCCGAGGCCCAGCCCGATGCTCAGGACCATCCCCGAGCCGAACAGGAGCCGGAAGCCGAAGAGCAGCTCACCGTCGCCCTCGGCGCGGGGATAGAACAGCGTCATCCACAAGCCCGAGAGCCCGGCCACGAGGCCACACACTACCAGGAGGCGCCCCGCGATGCGGTGCCAGCCGGGCCGCTGGCGGCGAAAGCCCGGCGCGAACTGGAAGGCGCCAAGGACGCAGTAGAGGGTGGCGCTGACGATGTGCAGCGTCACGGGCAGGGGCGACGCGAAGAAGCGCGCATTCTGCGCCGTGACCTCGGCGCCGCCCACCAGTCCCACGAGACGGAAGGCGCCAAAGACGACGGGGACGAAGGCGAGCGCGATCAGCGCGGCAGGCACGAGCCGATCGGCCCGGGTGGTGGAAGTCATGGTCAAGGTCCTCTTCTGGCGGTACCAATAGCCCGTCACGCGCATCAACAGAATTGACCGGATCCCTTCTCCTGCTATGCGAAAATGCATGAATTGGCGGGCGGTCAATTTCGATTGGAATCGGGCGCGGGCCTTCCTGGTCACTGCGGAGGAGGGATCGCTCTCGGCGGCAGCACGTGCGCTCGGCGTGGCACAGCCGACACTCGGCCGTCAGGTGAGCGCGCTCGAGGATGAGCTCGGCGTCGTGCTGTTCGAGCGCGTGGGCCGGGGTCTTGCGCTGACGCCCAGCGGGCTCGAGCTGCTCGACCATGTGCGCGCCATGGGCGAAGCTGCCTGGCGCGTGTCACTTGCGGCCGGAGGGCAGTCGCAGACCATCACCGGCACGGTCAGCATCACGGCCAACGAGATCTACTCGGCCTTCCTGCTGCCGCCGATCGTGCAGAAGCTGCGGCGCGAGACGCCGGGCATCGAGATCCAGATCATTGCGAGCAACACCGCGATGGACCTGCGCCGACGTGAGGCGGACATCGCGATCCGGAACTTCCGCCCCACTGAGCCCGACCTGATTGCCACCAGGCTCAAGGACGACTCGATGCGGTTGTATGCGTCGACCCGTTATCTGAAGCGCATCGGCAACCCGCGCACGCCGCAGGAGCTGAGCGGCGCCGAGTTCATCGGTTTCGACAGGTCCGATGTCCTGCTCAACGCGCTGAACTCGGTCGGATTGAAGCTGACTCGAGCGAACTTCCCGGTGCTCACAGGAAGCCACCTCGTGCATTGGGAGATGGTCAAGCAAGGCCTCGGCGTCGGTGTCGCGCCTGAGCGCGTCGGAGACGCCGAGCCGCGGGTCCGGCGGGCCATCCCCGGTCTCGCTCCGCTGGCCATGCCTGTCTGGCTGACCACCCACCGCGAGCTGCGCACCAGCAGGCGAATCCGGATGGTGTACGACCTGCTGGGGACCGAGCTCGCAAGTTAGGTGACCCGCCCTGCCTTGCGTCGTTCGACGCGCTACCGCGTACAGACGTCCAACGTACTGCCCGCGTCGCAGAGCACGATCCGGCCCAGGGCCGGCGCCGCGATCGGCGCGCCCGAGATCGACGGGGACAGGAAGGCCTCGAGCGCGTCCAGATCCACCGGGCCGCCCACGCGGTTCGTGCCATTCCTGAGCACCGTGAAGTTGTCGCCGCCGTCCGCGATGAAGCTGTTCACGGTGACCGAGTAGCTCTGAGTGTCGACGAGCCGGGTCTTCGTCCCGTCTCCGTTCACCTTGAAGATCCCCAGGATCTCCCCCGGGCCCGAGGTCCCGCTCACGAACCGCCACCCGTAGCTGAGTCCCGAGACCTGCAGGATGCGCAGCGCGTTGTTGGGTGGGGAGAATTGAGACTCGAGCAGCGCCCGGAGCTGCGCGCCGGTGAGGGTCATCTTCACGAGTGAGTTTCCGAACGGCTGCACGTCGAAGACCTGCCGGTACAGGACGGGCCCGGTCGCGTCGGGGACGAGGTCGTTGCGGATGCCGCCCGGGTTCATGAAGGCGAACTCGGTGCCCATGGCGTCCCGTTGGGCGTCGGCGATCAGGTTGCCCAGCGCGGATTCGCGCGCGGCGTTCTGGGTGCGGGTGATGCTGCCGGAGAGCCGCGCGACGACCTTGTTCGCGACGAGCACGACGTTCGGGTGATTGTTCGCGTCGTTGACGATCTTCAACACGTCGGGCGCATTGACCGCGACCCGGTCCGGGAGACCGGCGGCCAGCGTCTCCAGCTCGCAGGCACCCGTGGCCGGACACTCCGCGAACGTCGTGATCACCTGCGCCGAGGCCTGGGCCACGTCCTTCGACCTCCGATCGATGAGGAGCTCCACCTCGGCATAGGCGGTGCTGTTCGAGAACGCCTGCGTGACGAGCACCTCGCCGCCGTCACGCGTCGGAAGGACCGCGTTGTTGAACGAGTGGGTATGGCCCGCGACGATGAGATCGAATTCGGGATCGAGCTGCCGCGCGATCTCCGCGATGGGCGTGTTCGCGAGGCTGCTCCCGGTCTGGAACCCGCCCTGGTGGATGACGAGCACGAGCACCTTCACGCCCATGGACTTGAGGACGGCGGCATGACGGTTCGCCTCGGCTGCCTCGTCCAGGAACTCCAGCCCGGCGACGCCCGACGGCACCACGATGCTCGGGGTCTCCTTCAGCACGGCGCCGATGAAGCCGATCTTCACGCCCTTCACCTGCTTCACCACCCAGGGCGGAAGCACAGTCGCCCCGGTGGAGAGGTCCTTCACGTTCGAGGCGAGCATCGGATACCGCGCACCCGCCCACGGTTCCTCGAGGAAGGGGCCGACGCCGAACGGGCCGCCCGCGAAGTTCCCGCCCCCGGCCAGCCGCAGCAGCTCGGCCTTGCCTTCGTCGAACTCGTGGTTGCCCACGGACGCGACCACGTTGCACCTCCAGTGCATCCAGGGCAGGAAGCGGAGCAGGCCGAGCGCCGCGTAGCCCTCGTCGTGGCCCCAGGAGGGACGGCAGAACGGGTTGGCGAGCGCGTTCAGGAACTGGATCGCCGGCTCGTCCTGCAGGAGCGCCGAATTCAGGGGCGTGGCGCCGACGTGGTCGCCCGCGACGACGACGAAGCTCGAATCCTCGCGTCCCTTCGCCGCCTCGCGCAGGTAGGACGCGAGCACCGCTGCGCCGCCGGTGAGCCGCCCAGCGATGCGCTGATCTGTCGAGAGTCGGCCGTGGAAGTCGTTGAAGCCCAGCACCTGGACGTTGATGCAGCCCTGCACCCTGGCCGCGGCCGGATCGCAGTCCCTGGAGGCCTTCTCCTTCCCGCGGCTGGGGGCGACCACGTGCTTCCACGAACGGTCCTGCTTGGGGCCGTCCGCCTGCTCCTGCTGGCAATCGTGGTCGGCGGCAAACGACGAGGGGACAGCGAGGAGGGCCGCCATTGCGGCCCCGAGGAACCACTGACTGTGTCGAGACATGTGCGCCTCCTGGAGGGAAGCGCACCGTAGGGCGCACATCAGGCGCTCATGAGGGACAAGGAGGAAAAGTGATCGTCACGTTCGGGTATGTCCGTGCGGGGCCGCAAGGCGTCTTGGCGGAGGCCTGGTATTCCGACCTGTGCCAACCACCTGGCCCTGGTCTTTCGAGGAGCTCTTCCCGATGACGAACTTCCTGGTGAACGTGGACGTGCCGGATCTGAAGGCAGCGACCCGGTTCTACACCGACGCGTTCGAGCTCCGGATCGGGCGGCGGTTTGGAGATGACGTCGTCGAGCTGGTCGGCGGACCTGCGCCGATGTACCTGCTGGCGAAGCGGCCCGGTACGGAGCCGTTCGCGGGCGCTTCGACGCGGCGCGACTACGCTCGTCACTGGTCGCCCGTGCACCTCGACTTCATCGTCCAGGATCTCGAGCTCGCGATCGCCCGGGCCGAAGCCGCCGGCGCAGTACGTGAGAGTGAGATCTCCGAGCGTACATGGGGGCGGATCGCCTTCATGGCCGATCCATTCGGGAACGGGTTCTGCCTTCTTCAGTTCAAGGATCGCGGCTACGACGAGATCGCGACCGAACGCGCTACGTGAACTGGGCGGTAGTGCTCAGGATGCTGCAGGTTACGCACGCGAAGTGGTACCGCACGCAGTCGTTGACTCGCGTGTCGAGCGGCGGGCCCAGCAGCGTCCCCTCGCACCTGCCGCGGTTCACCACCGGCAGGTACTGCCCGGGCGAGGCCTCGCACTTCTCGCCCGGGCGCCTCGGATCACGCGCGGCCCTCCGCGCCTTCTCCGGGTCCTTCGACGCTCTCACTTCGCGATCTCCGCCTCCTCCTCGTCCTTCTTCTTGAACAGCCGCGCGAAGAACTGCGATGCGTCGTCGAACAACGAGTACGCGACGGAGCACGTCCAGCCGGGCTGCCCCCCTCAGGAATCCTGACCGTAGTCGTGATCCGGGTGATTCGCGGTGGCCCGCTTCCAGTAGCCGCGGGTGAGGAGGTGGGCGGCCGGGACGTAGTGCTCGGTCAGCAGGTTGCGGCGGATGTCCCGCATCACGCCCGCCTCGCAGGCCACCCAGTACCGGGCGTCCGGCGACAGCTCGAGCTCGCGGATCGTGGAGGCGAGCAGCGATCCCTCGGCACCGGTGGCCGTTCCGCGATGCAGCCACGTCACCCGCAGCGACGCCGGGGAGTCCAGTCGCTGCTCGTCCGAGGCATCGGCCACCTCCAGCAGGACCTCGACGCGCGCAGTGGCCGGTAGCACCCCCAGGATCGTGGCGATCGCCGGAATCGCGCTCTCGTCCCCGGCGAGCACGAAGGCCCGTGCGCCCTCCGCCGGCTCATAAAAGCTCTTTCCCGGGCCAGCGATGGCCGCGCGCATCCCGGGAGCGGCCGACTCCGCCCAGGCGGTCGCCGGGCCCTCGGCGTGGAGGAAGAAGTCCACATCCAGCTCACCCGTCGACGGATGGAATGCCCGCGGCGTGTAAGTGCGGACGGTGGGCCGGGGCCCGTCAGGCCAGGAGAGTCCCTGCGGGCCGAAGGTGGGGAGGAGGGGCTCGCGCTCGCCCTCCGGCGGCAGGAAGAGCTTGACGTGCGTGGCGGGCCCCTGGGTGGCGAAGCCCACCAGCTCCGGCCCGGTGAAGGTCACCCGCATCATGCGGGGCGTCAGCCGCGTCACGCGGGACACCTCCACGCGGCGGGGCGGCGGACGGCTGGGAGGGGCGGCAGGAGGGCTCAGGCTCATGGTGACCTCGGGATCTCGCTGGTGGACCCCACTCGGGAGCCCGTTCTGGCTCTGACGAGTAACCC
>JBAWAM010000009.1:0-4946 GCA_049589315.1 Myxococcaceae bacterium | reverse complement strand
GCGCGTAGGCGCACCGGGCCGGGTGCTGATGATGCTGGCCACCTGGCCCGCCGACGCGAGCGACGCGGCGGCGAGCGGGGTGGAGGACGTGTTCCGCAGCGTCCACCCGGTGGACGTCGCGGAGTAGCGTCAGCTTCGGGAAGGGCTGTCCTGCTCCGCTGCGCGCCGCCGCACCAGCTCGACGAGCGTGCGCACGCCGACGCCGGTGGCGCCCTTCGCGTGGTAGCCGCGCTCCTTCGGGCTCTGCGACGGGCCGGCGATGTCCAGGTGGACCCACGGCGCGTCGACCACGAACTCCTTGAGGAACACGGCCGCGTTGATCGCGCCGCCCCAGCGCTCGCCGGAGTTCTTCATGTCGGCGACTTCAGAGCGCAGGGTGTCCTTCTGCAGCTCGAACAGCGGCATCCGCCACATCTCCTCGCCGGCGCTGCGCGCGGCTTCGAGCACCGACCACACCGAAGGGTCGTCTTCGCCGAAGGCGCCGACGATGTAGTGGCCCAACGCGACCATGCACGCGCCGGTGAGGGTGGCGAGATCGATCAGCAGCGCCGGCTTCTGCTCGGAGGCATAGGTGAGCATGTCGCCCAGCACCAGGCGGCCTTCGGCGTCGGTGTTGGTGACCTCCACCGTCTTGCCCAGGCGGGAGACGAGCACGTCACCGGGGCGGTAGGCGTTGCCGGAGGGCATGTTCTCGCAGGCGCCCATGTACCCGACGACCGGGAAGGGCGGCTTGAGCTGCGCGATGACCCGCATCGCGGCGAGCACGGCGGCGGAGCCGGCCATGTCCGTCTTCATGTCCACCATGCCCTCCGCGGATTTCAGAGACAGACCGCCGGAGTCGAAGGTGATGGCCTTGCCCACGAGCGCCAGCGCCGGGCGCTTCGCGTCCTTCAGGCTCTTCGGCGTGTAGGTCACCTCGATGAACTGGGGCTCCTGCGTCGATCCCTGGGCCACGGCGAGGAACATCCCCATCCGGAGCTTCTCGATCTCCTTGCGACCGCGCACGGTCACCTTCAGACCGAACTTCGTGAGCGTCTTCGCCTGGGCGGCCAGCTCGGACGGGGTCATCACGGCCGGCGGCTCGTTCACCAGGTCCCGGGCCCAGTTGGTCGCCTCGGCGATGTTCACGCCGAGCGTCACCGTCTCGTCGAGCGCCTTCGTGCGCTCCTGACCCGCGGGCACCAGGATGCGCACCGCGTTGATCGTGGCGCCTTTCTTCTCCTCCTTGCCCGAGCTCTTCCAGCGGTCGAACTTGTAGGCGCCGAGCACGCACCCTTCGACCGCGGCCTTCACGCACTGGTCGAAGTCGCGGGTGACCGGGAGGGCGAAGGTGAGCTCAGCGATCTTCGTCCGCTGGGCAGCCTTCACGGCGCGACCACACGCCAGGCGCAGCACCTCCGAGTCGAACTTCGCGCGTGCGCCCAGGCCGAGCAGCATCACGCGATCCGCCTTGATCCGCCCGTGGGTGTGCAGGGTCCAGGTCTGTTCCGCCTTGCCACTGAAACCTTCCTGCGCCGCAGCCTTGAGCAGCAGACCCTCGAGCGCGCCGTCCACTTCGGCGAGCGATTCGGGGCGGTTCTTCTTGTCGGCCAGGTCGCCGTCGAAGAGGGGGATGACGAGAAGCTGGCCCTGTGCGCGGGAGGCGCCACCGTCGATGAAGCTGAATTTCATGGCGGCGGAATCTACCCCCCCGTCGTCTGGCGCGCTTCTCCTTTCTGAGCGTTTGCATGCGAGGGGGAGCGTGCCTAGGGTGGATGGACCCGATGCCGGCCCTGCTTCTGCACCTCACGGCCACCGAACGACTCGCCGCGGACGCGCGTCGGCTGCCGTCGCCCATTGCCCGCGCGCTCCACGAGGATCTCGAATACGCGCGCTTCGGCGCGGCGCTTCCGGATCTGCCCCGCTACGCCGGGATACGCGGAGGGCTCGCGCCGTTCTCTCCAGGACGTCGACCGACGCACTTCGCCCGCCAGTTCCATGGCTACGCCCCGGTCGCGATGGGGCTCAAGATGGTGGAGCTGGTCGGGATGGGCGCGCTGGTCGGGAAGGAGCCGGGGCTTGCGTTCGTCAGCGGCTACTTCGCCCATCTGTGCCTGGATCGGGTGATGCACCCGCTGGTGGAGACGCTCGCCGCCCGACATCGGGAGCCGAAGGAGTCGATCGACGCCGCCCACGCCCGGATCGACTGGCTGCACGCGCTGTTCTTCCTGCGCGACCTCCATGGCCGCGACATGGCCGGCAATCCCTACCTGCGCTCGAAGTTCCAGGTGACGAAGCGTTCGTGGGGAGCGACCCGTGGAGTAGGGCGCGGCCTATACGAGCTCATCCGGGTGGCCTCGCAGGAGACGCTGCAGCGCGCGCCGGCCAAGCTCGAGGTCGACAACTGGGTGCGCGGGCTCTTCCTGTACGGAACGGTGCTGTCCAGTCCGCTGGGGCGGCTCCGCCGCCTGCCGACCCATTCGAACCTGACGTGGCGCGAGCTCTACCAGGGCCCGGACGTGGACGTGCCCGCGGCGATCGACCGCGCCCAGACGCTGACCCGGGACGTGCTGGAGCGGGTGCTGACGATCATGAACCGGGGACATGTGACCGCCCGGATGCGGGCGCGGTTTCTCGACGAATTTCCCGAGGGCGCGAACGACGCCTGCGCAGCGTAGGGGACCTGGATGGACCAGCTGCTCTTCATCGCGGCGGGGCTCGGGGCGGGCGCCCTGGGCGCGATGCTGGGCATCGGTGGCGGCGTGCTGCTGGTCCCGGTGCTGGTGCTGGGGTTCGGCATCTCCCTGAGGGAGGCCGTGCCCGCGAGCCTTCTGTGCGTCGTCGCCAACTCGTGCGCGGCCGCGGCGAGCTACGTCGAGCAGCACCTGAGTGACGTCCGGCTGGCGCTGGTGCTGGAGGTCGCCACGGTGAGCGGCGCCATCGCGGGCGGCCTGCTCGCGGCGGTGGTGGCGCCCTGGGCCATCGCCCTCGCGTTCGGGGCGTTCACCCTCTACGTCGGCATCCAGATGGTGGTCCGACCGCGTCGGGTCCAGACCGACGAGGTGCAGCGCTACGTGCCGCAGAACTACGCCCTGGGCATCGGGGGTTCATTCCTCGCGGGCGGGCTGTCGGCGCTGCTGGGTGTGGGCGGTGGTCCCCTGAAGGTTCCGCTCATGTCGGCGGTCATGAAGGTGCCGTTCAAGGTGGCGACCGCGACGAGCAACCTGATGATCGGCGTCACCGGTGCGGCGAGCGTGGCGATGTACGCGTGGCGTGGTCAGGTGAAGCTCGGGCTGGTCGCGCCGCTGGTGGTCGGGGTCCTGTTGGGCGCGCGCATCGGGGCGCGGCTGATGGTCGCCACGCCGACCCGGGTGCTCACGCGGCTGTTCGGGATCCTCTTGCTGCTGATTGCCCTGCAGATGCTGCTCGAGGGCGGGAGTGCGGCGTGGCGGAACCGGTAGAGACGACGACCGCCACCACGGCGGCGGTTCCCCGTGCGAGAGCCATCCAGGGGGATCGGGCGATCGCGATGTTGCTCCGGGCGGGCGCTGTCTCGGTGGGGCTGTGCTTCGTCGCTTCGATCATCGTGTCGATGTTCCCGGCAACGCCGGTGCAGGGCTGGCTGGTCGACTACCTCCGCCAATCCGGCGTTGTGCTGCTCATCGTCACCCCGGTGCTCCGGCTGGTCGCCGCCGGTGTGCTGCTAGGCGTGCATGGCGAGTGGCGGTACGCCGCCTACGCCGCGTTCATCCTGCTGCTGCTCGCGATCGCGGCGGCCGCCGGCTTCGAGGCATAGAGGGCAGCCGCGCCGCCTGTCGCAGGCCTGGGTGAAGCGCCTCGTCCTCCTGCGCAGTTCCCACGTTTCCCCAGGGAGCTGAACAGGAGAAGGAGAGAGCTCGTCATGATGCAACCGTCCATTCCATCGCAGATGAAGGCGGCCGCGCTGGACCACTTCGGCGGACCGGAGGTGCTCCACACCGAGACGCTGCCGGTGCCCGAACCCGGTGAGGGCGAAATCCTGCTGAAGGTCGACACCGCCGGGATCGGTGTGTGGGATCCCTGGGTTCGCGAAGGCGGCCTCGATGCGGGGTCGACACGTTTCCCCTACGTGATGGGCAACGATGGTGCGGGCGAGGTGATCGCCGTGGGGCCGAACGTGCGGCGGTTCCGCGTCGGCGATCGGGCGTACGCGTATCAGATGGAGGGCGGCTTCTATGCCGAGTACGTCCGGCTCAAGGAGAATCGTGCGGCGCGGATCCCGCGGGGAGTGGATCCGAAGGCGGCCGGCGCGCTGGGCGCGGATGGGATCACCGCGTTGCGGGGACTCGACGACCAGCTCGGGCTGAAGGCGGGGCAGTCGCTGATGATCTTCGGCGCCAGCGGCGGAATCGGCCACCTCGCCGTGCAGCTGGCGAAACGGATGAGCGCACGCGTGCTGGCGGTCGCGTCCAGGCAGGATGGCGTGGACCTGGTCAGGAGGTTGGGCGCAGACGCAGCGATCGACGGGCGCACCGAGGACGTCGCCCAGGCGGCCCGGGCGTTCGCGCCGGAAGGGCTCGACGCCGCGCTCGTGCTCGTTCACGCCAACGGGCTCGAGGCAGCGCTGAAGGCGGTGAAGAAGGGCGGCAGGATTGCCTTCCCGAACGGGGTGGAGCCCGAACCGAAGGTGCCGCAGGGTGTCGAGCTGCGGGCGTATGACGGCGTTCCCAGCGCGGAGGCGCTCGATCGCCTCAACCAGCTGATCGGAGATGCGCCGTTCCACGTCGAGCTGGGGAGAGTGTTCTCGCTCGACGAGGTCGCCCGGGCCCACCAGGTAATCGGCGAGCACCACCTGGGGAAGCTGGCGCTCAGGATCCACTGACACAGGCCCGCTCCGCTGCTCGCCATGAGAGCGAGTGGGGGAGCGGGTCCGTGCGGCTGTCATCACGCGACTTCACCTTCCGGACGATGACGCTTCGCCTTCGAGC
>JBAWAM010000008.1:0-3097 GCA_049589315.1 Myxococcaceae bacterium | reverse complement strand
ATTTCCGCACCGGCTATGGGCTGACCGAAGCGGGGCCGAACACCTTCTTCCTGCCGACCCACCTGGTCCGGGAGAAGCCGGGCGCGGTCGGACATCCTCTCTGGCACGTGGAGGTTCGCCTCGAGGGCGGGCCGGACGAGGGGCCGGCAGGTCCGGGCGAGCTGCTCATTCGAGGCCCTCACGTGTTCGCCGGGTACTGGAACAAGCCCGAAGAGAGCGCCCTTGCGCTCGAGGGCGGGTGGCTGCATACCGGAGATCTCGCGACCCGAGACGCGGACGGGTGCCACTGGATCGTGGGCCGCGCCAAGGAAATCATCATCTCGGGTGGGGAGAACATCTATCCCGCGGAGGTCGAGAACGTGCTCGCCTCGCACCCATCCGTCGCAGAGGTGGCGGTCGTCGGACTCCCGGACCCGAAGTGGGGCGAGGTGCCGCTCGCAGTCGCGGTCTGCCGCACTGGGACACGTCCGGACGGTGAGGAGGTGCTGACCTTCTGCCGTGAGCGCCTCGCCCGCTACAAGGTTCCGCGCTCACTCGTGTGGGTTGATTCGCTCCCCCGCACCGCCGCTGGAAAGGTGGACCGGCGCGCGGTTGCGGCCGCACACGGACAACCTCGCTCCTGAATCGCATCGAGCTCGCCTGATTCGCGGCGTGCGTCCCGATTTCCCCTGCGATTCGCACGCCGCTCCTGCGGTTCTACGATTCGGCGCCGCCCGAACGGCTACCACCATCTGGTGCTGCCGGCCCCTTCGCCGTCGAGCACTCGATGGCGCGACGCGAAGCTACGGGTGTTCATAGGTGATGAGCAGGTACGGTCTATGCGTCTGGTGTTCGGCCGTCGTGAAGCCGGCACTTCCGAATCCACCTTCATCGTGCGTGAACTTGAGTCGCATTTGCGAGCGCCTGCCGTTCGAGGTCCTCAGCCAATCATTCTGGACGAGAGTGAGGACGTCCGTGCTGGTGTAGCCCACGCCTTCCGGAAGTGTCGCAACCAGGTTCGAACTCGAGCCTGTTGTATTGACGGAAGCGAGGAAAGCACCCGGGTAGAGTGTCGCACCGTAGCTGACGCTCTCCACCAGGAGTGGGCCCATCCCGGTCGGTGGATCAGCGTATGCATTCGCCGTAGCAAAGGTCTGATACACGTAAAGCGAAGCAGACTTGATCGCTGTTGGAGTGGGCGAAAGGGATTGGAGGTCGAAACTGAAGAACATCCTCGTGAGGAGCACGCTTTCGACGGGATCCCACCCCACCCTGCCGTCTATGCCGGTTGAAGAAACTCCGTATTCGTTTCGAAGCGTGTTGTGCCATGCCTCACCGTCGACGAATGCCGTCGAATGAAGCGTCGCGGTCGTGACGCGAACTACCCGGAAATCCCCATTCAGGTTGGCAGCGAGTCGGTTTCCGGCGCTGTCCATGGCCCCGGTCGAAACCTGGAAATAGACCGTCGCTGAATACGGGAAGGGGTGGGAAGGCGTGAACGTCAGCTCTGTCTCGGGGGCGTTCCAGCTGAAAGAGCCGCCCGGGACCCAGGCCGGATCGCTGACAGTGACGGTAAAAGCGGCCTCCGTTTCCGTCTTCTTCATCCTCTCGGAAAAGACGACCTTTATGGCGGTGTTCCTGGACACACCGCTGACGCCCTGAGCGGGGGTGATCCCCATCACTGACGGAGGCGCGGTGTCCGGCTCGTCCGCGGTCCTGAACGTGATGCTGAAGTCTGCCTCGAGCGCGTTCCCCGCCAGGTCCATGGCTGTCGAGGCCACCCGGACCTCGTAGTCCTTTGAAAACTCCATCGAACCGCTCGGCGCGAACGTCAGCACCGAAGGGCTGCTCCACGAGAGAACCCCGTTCACGGTCGGCGGCAACTTGAACGCCGTCACGACGGACTGCTGGTTCATCGGCTCGGAAAACGTCACCGTGATCGGCGCATCGACGGAGACGCCCTTCTCCATGTGGGCAGGCGTGGTGCGCACTATGCGGGGTCGGACCTCGTCCGCCTCGGTCGAGAACGAGAGGCTCGTGCTCCCGGCGAGATCGTTCCCTGCCAGGTCGCGGCAACCCACCTCGACGGTATAGGTGGTTTCATATGCCAGAAAGTCGCGAGGCTTCAGCGTGACGACGGTTCCGCCCATGCTCCATTCGGGGTCCTCGAACGCGACCTCGGGCGTGACTCGAATCGTGAACGAATCGGTCGAGACCGCCTCGGAGAACTCGAAGCTGAATGGGCTGTCGATGCTCACGCTCGCCGATCCATTCTCGGGCTGGGTCCCCAGAATGCTCGGGGCGTCCGCATCGACGGCCCCAATGACGACAGACACGACGTCGCTGCGGGCGGACCTCTTGCCAGCGGTGTTCTCTGCGTCGATTGCAAACTGGTAGGTGCTGCCCTGTATCAACCCACTTACCAAGGAGCGGGTTTCGCGCGCTGAGACGCTCGCGCTCATGTCCAACGTGGCGGCCTCAAGGCCCCAGTACACGTTGTACTTCGCCAGGTCCGGCTCGCGTCCAGCGGTCCACTCCACCCGCGCACTGGTTCCATCGGGTTCCGGCACGACCGTGAGCCCGGTGGGGGTCGCGGGGGGTCGCGAGGCCTTCGCGAAGCACGCCAGGACCTTGGCATCGCCAGCGGGTTCGCAGACTGCGCCATCCTCGCAGTCCGAATCAGATTGGCATGCGTCCTGGGTGGGGCAAGCCATGAGCGTTGCTCCCACGAGGGTGCTCACGAGCCAGAGTAGGAGGTGTCTAGCCATGTCTCGTATTCTCCTGCGGCATGGGCCGGCGATGCGAATTCGGCCTGCTGCTGGGGCGCTTCTTACAGCAGCAACACCGCCGTCCTCAAACCGCGAGGCCAGGTTGCGAACGCCCACCGCATGCAAGGTGGGGCGTGGTCGCGGTGACGGTGGGTAGCGTCGGCGTGATCAGGCGCGTCAGGGCAGCGTGGGCTCCTGCCAGATCGGCTCTTCGTCGAACGCCGGCCGGCCTTCCAACAATTCGTGAGGTTGGAACGCGTCCTTGTAGCGGAGTGAGGCGCAACCAATCACGCGATAGCCGAGATACAGATGCGGAATGCCCTGGGCGCGCGCGACTTCGACCCCGAGCA
>JBAWAM010000007.1:0-7810 GCA_049589315.1 Myxococcaceae bacterium | reverse complement strand
CGTGGGTGGTCGGCGCGGCGGGTCGCGTGGCCCGCCATGACGGCGCGGCGTTCGCGAAGCTGAGCACCGATCCAGCGAGCTGCACCCAGGTCGTCGCCGCGGGCGAGAGCGCCTGGGCCCTCTGCGGGTCGGCCATCTACCAGCGCGCGCCGGGCGGCAACTGGACCGAGCTTCCCGCGCTCACGCTGCGTCCCACCCTGTCGAACAAGGCGATCTGGGCGGATGGCCCGAACAACGTCTGGGTGCTCAAGGGCACCACCAGCGGCCAGTCCACCGTCTTCCGTTGGGACGGCGCTGCGTGGACCGAAATCCGCAACATCTTCGACACGTACTTCGCGATCTCGGGTTCCGCCACGCACATCAACATCGCCGGCCTCGCAGGCAAGGTCGCCCGCTACGACGTGGTCGGTGGGAGCTGGCAGGACCAGACCTCGAATGCCGCGACCTCGCTCTTCGCGGTCACCGCTGTGGGGGCCAAGGTCTGGACGGTGGGGCTGAACGGCTTCGGCTCGCACTTCGACGGCACGGGCTGGACCAGTCGTCAGACGGTGGCGAACGCACACCTGCGCGCGATCCACGCCCTCGACGAGAACAACGTCTGGGCCGTCGGGGATCTGGGCGCGGCCTCGCGCTGGAACGGCACGGGCTGGGTACGCACCGGTCTTCCGCTCAGCCTCGCGTCGGACCTCAACCTCACGAGCGTGTACGTCGAGGCGAGCGACAGCGTGTGGGCCGTGGCGGGTGCTTCGGGGACCCTGTTCCATTGGAACGGCACCCAGTGGCGCGTCGCATCGGCCCTCGAACAGCCCGCGGGCGCAAAGGCCATCACCGGCCTCTCCAACGGGCAGCTGATCTCGGTGGGCAACGGAGTGCAGATCGCCCGGTAGAGATACGAGACGGCGCCTGCCCGCCCGCCCCGCTGACGGGCGAGGCAGGAACGCTGGACTCACGTCCTTCGTCTGGATAATCGACACGCTGTGAGCTCTCTGAACCTGACCACGTCCCCCCTCGAGTTCCGCTCCCGCTGGGTGCTCGTCACCGGCGCTTCTTCCGGTCTCGGCCTGCACATCTCCCGGCAGCTCGCGCATCGTCACAAGGCGAACCTGGTCCTCGTCGCCCGGCGCGAGGCGAAGCTCCGTGAGCTCCAGAACGAGCTCGAGAACGAGGCGGGCGTCGAGGTGGCGACCGTCACCGCGGATCTCTCCCGGATCGAGGACGTGGATCGCGTGTTCGAGGAGGCGACCCGTGGGCGGGACCTCTATGCCGCAGTGCTGAACGCGGGCGTCACCCACTTCGGCCGGCACGACGAGCTGACGTGGGAGGGCTTCCAGCAGATGCTGGCCACCAACGTCCAGGGCGTGGTGCGGATGAGCATGCACCTCGCGCCGTACCTCGAGCGCCAGAAGCAAGGCGGCGGAATGCTGCTCGTCTCCAGCATGGCCGGGCTGGTCCCCGTCGCGTACCAGTCGGCGTATTCGGGGACGAAGGCGTTCCTGCTGAACTACGGCTCCGGGCTGCATCACGAGCTTCGCGATCGGAACGTTTCGGTCACCCTCTTCGCTCCCGGCGGTATCCAGACCGAGATGACCGCAGGCGAGAAGTTCGGGCCGCTGCGCGCGTTCCTCATGCCCGTCGAGGCCTGCGCGACCGCGGCGATCGATGCCTTCCGGCACCGGGCGTATCTGGAGATGCCGGGGATCACGAACCGCCTGGGTTACGCGGTGACACGCATGCTGCCGCAGCGCTTCGTCACCGGTCGGGTGGCCGCTACCTACCGCTCGGCGTTGAACCGGGTGGCAAAGGCCGCCAGCGGCACCGGGCGCTGAAGCTCGGCACGAGTCGACGTACTGCCGGGTTGGGTCGGGGCGGACGCGCCCGGTTGGCGCGCATGTGCCCGTCAGCCTAATCTGTTCGCCACATGACGAAGAACGGGGGCGCGATAGGTCTCGCGGTGCTGGTGTCGTGCCTTGCGACGTCAGCGGAGGCGCAGGGTGTGTGCCTCCTTCCCGGCTTCCCTTCACTCCCTCTGATTGAAACCGAGGCCAACCCCGTCTCCGTCACCTCGGCGGACTTCGATCGGGACGGGCATCAGGACCTGGCGGTTGTCACCGAATCCGGCGGCCTTCACGTGCTGTTGGGGCAGGGCAAGGGCACCTTCGCGCCGAGGGTGGACTACTCCGCCACGGAGGCCCTCAGTTCGATGACCTCGGCGGACCTCAACGGCGATGGACACGTGGACCTGGCCGTCACCGCTCGCGCGAGCGCCAGGGTCGGGGTGATGTTGAACCGGGGGGACGGTACCTTCGGGCCCAGGGTGGACCATGGCGTGGGGAGCGCGCCTGCTTCAATCGCCACGGCTGACTTCAACGGAGACGGGCGTCCGGATCTGGCGGTGGCGGCCTCCGGCAGCGGCAGCGTGAGCGTCCTGCTCGGCCGAGCGGACGGGACCTTCGACCCTGCGGTGAACCATGGCGTGGGCACCACGCCCAGGTCGGTCACCACGGCGGATTTCAACGGAGACGGGGACACGGACCTCGCGGTTGCCAACAGCGGCAGCGGCACGGTGAGCGTGCTGCCCGGTCGAGGCGACGTCCGCGGGGGACTTCAACTCGGATGGCAGGGTCGACCTGGTAACTTCGAACTGGAACGGCCCGAACGTCAGCATCCTGCTGAATGCGTGTCTCGTTGAAATGCCGGTCATCGAGGAGGCCCCGGGGCCGCTCAGGCTTCGCGTCGGCTGCGGATGCCACGGGGCAGAAGGACAGCTCGGACTGGCGGCGCTGGCATGGATCCTGGATTTCCGCCGGCGCCGCTGGGTGCGGCCGTCTCGACTTTGAGCGTGTGAGTCATGCTACGAGGCGCCTTCGTGAGCTCCCTTTCCCTGGCAAACCTGCAGCGCTGCATTCCCGTCGTCACCGCATTCGTGGTGGTTCTCGCAACCAGCGGATGCGGCCAGCCCCGGACAGATGTCGCGAACGACATCGGGGTCGACGCGGGCGACCTGGTCGACGCCGGTACGTTCGACCCCGGTACGTTCGACGCGGGCGGCCCAGTCGATGGCGGGGAGGTGGAGCCGGATGGTGGGGCGGAGCCGGACGGCGGGAGTGACGTCGACGCCGGGGTCACCGAGGACGCCGGCCCTGCGTCGGTCGCAGTGGGCCACGCACACACGTGCGCCTTGACCGCGGCAGGAGGGGTGAAGTGCTGGGGGAGCAACGACGTCGGTCAGTTGGGCACCGGGACGAACCCGCCGAGCTTGCAGCCCGCAGACGTGATCGGCCTCACGTCAGGAGTCGTGAGCGTGTCGGCGGGCGCCCAGTTCACGTGCGCGCTGACGTCGGCCGGTGGCGTGAAGTGCTGGGGCTACAATGACGCGGGTCGACTGGGCGATGGAAGCACGACGAACCGGCGCGAGCCCGTGGACGTGGTCGGACTGAGCACGGGCGTCCGCCAGCTCATCACCGGGTGGGCGCACGCGTGTGCCCTGACGGCAGCCGGCGGCGTGAAGTGCTGGGGGCAGAACCTCGACGGGGAGCTCGGCGATGGCACTGAGGTCAGCCGGTTCGAACCTGTGGACGTGATCGGTTTGACCTCGGGCGTGGTGCAGGTGACGGCACGCGGCACTCACACCTGCGCCCTGTCTGTTGGCGGTGGCGTGAAGTGCTGGGGAGCAAATGCGGTAGGGCAGGTCGGTGATGGCACCCGCGATGAGCGCACCGCGCCCGTGGACGTGAACGGCCTCTCCTCGGGCGTCGAGCAGATCTCTGCGGGGACCGTGCACACCTGTGCGCTCCTCAGCGAGGGCGGCGTGAAGTGCTGGGGTCACAACACCTTCGGCCAGCTCGGCAACGGGGCGAACACGAACAGCCTGGTTCCCGTCGACGCAGTGAACCTTCCCACCGAGATCGCGCAGCTCGCGTTGGGTGGCCACCACACCTGTGTCCTGACCGCGGCGGGTGGCGCGAAGTGCTGGGGCTTCAATCACTCCGGCCAGCTCGGTGACGGGTCGACGACCGATCGGTCGCAACCGGTGGACGTGAGCGGGCTGACCTCGGGCGTCACCCAACTCGCGCCGGGGGTCTCGCACGGCTGCGCCAGGATGATCGACGGCGGCGTGAAGTGCTGGGGCTGGGGCGAGGAGGGACAGCTCGGCGATGGGTCCACAGGTCAGAGCCTCACGCCAGTCGACGTCGCCGGGCTCTAGAAGTGCGGACCGTCTACTTTCCGGGCGCCGGTGGGCGCGCCTGCTTCTGGGAGCCCGTCGCACGGCGCGTGGGAGGGGACGCGCTCCTCCTCGGGTGGCCGGGTTTCGGTGACGAGCCGAGCGATCCCGCGATCCGCACGCTTCAACAGCTCACCACGTGGGCTGAAAAGCGGCTTCAAGGGCCGTGTGACCTGGTGGCGCAATCGATGGGCGGCGTCATCGCGCTGCAGCTTGCGCTGCATCGGCCCGAGCTCGTGCGGCGCCTGGTGCTGGTGGCGACGTCCGGAGGAGTCGACGTGGCGCGGCTCGGCGCGGAGGACTGGCGACCCGACTACGCGCGAGAGCTCACCGCGGTACCACGCTGGTTCGTGGATGACCGCACAGACGTGACTGACCGTCTTGGGGAGGTTCGCGCGCCGACGCTGCTCCTGTGGGGGGATGCGGACCGCGTGAGCCCCGTGGCTGTCGGTCGCTTCCTCCAGCAGCGCATCCGTGACGCCGAGCTCTTGATCATCCCCGGCGGCACGCATGCGGTGGCTGCCGAACGTCCGGACGACGTCGCGCCGCTCATCGCGCGGCACCTGGCCTGAGCTCGTTGCTCTTGAAGACATCCAGGCCCGTTGGGCTTCTCGGTCATGTCGACAGAAGGCAGTGAGGCTCGCGACGGCAGCGACCAGTCGATCGGCGTCTGTCCCGGACGGACCAGGTACGCGTTGGCCGCAGAGAAGTGCCCACTGCCGACGAATCCCCGGTGCGATGACAGCGGCGACGGATGGGGCGCGCTGAGGACGCGGTGGTGAGACAATCCGCGCCAGGCTTGAAACTCCCTGGAGTTTTCGCATGCGTCCTGTTTCCCGGCGCTTGCGCACGTGCGAGGCCGTGTTCGCAGATTCTGGTCCGAAACAGTCACAACGAGTGCGCGGTGACGCTGAACCGGAGGCGTCACGCCGCAGCCGCGGTCTCGGGAGGTTTGGTTCGGCAACCGGCCTGAACTGGAACTGGGCCGGGCGCCTGCGGGGGGCACCGCTCTGAAGTATTCTAGAACCGCTCCAGGAGGTGCCGGATGTGCAGGAACATCAAGACGCTTCATCACTTCGAGCCGCCCGCGACGAGGGAGGAGGTTCGGGCCTCCGCCCTTCAGTACGTGCGCAAGCTGACGGGGATGAATGCGCCATCGAAGGCGAACCAGAAAGCGTTCGACTCCACGGTCGAGGAGATCACCGCCCTGACGCTCAAGCTGTTCGATGTGCTCGAGGTCCACACTCGGCCTCGCTCACGCGAAGCGGAGAAGCTCAAGGCGGCCGAGCGCGGCAGGAAACGCGAAAGACTGCTGCGCGCGAAATTCGCCCGTTAGGAATAGCTGCGAAGGTCGACCAACGGATCATTCGAAGATCCGACGCGCGTGCGAATACTGCGTCTTCTTCCAGTTCTGCCAGCGTCTCACGGTGACGCCACAATCGCGTCTTCGGTCGAGTCGATGATGAAGTCCGCGCCGCCCGCAGGGTCCGGGCCGATGTAGATGACCACGTGTCCGATCGCACCTGAGCTCTTCCTGCGCCAGCAGCCGACCCGCCTCAAGGGCGTTGGATTGGTTCACGACGTGCGAGGTGAACCGGATGCCGAAGGCGTAGTTGTAGACCCACGAGGTGTAATTCGAGCAGTCCAGCCCACCTGCGGCGGGGATGTGGCGGTGCTCATACAGTGTCCCGATGAAGTGTTTGGCGGCGGCGATGACCCTGTCCCGCTTCCACTGGAGTAGGTCCTCCACTTCGGCCGGGACAGCGACCTCGGGATAGGTCGCGGCGGGAGGGCCCCAGCTGCTCCTGTCGAACCACTCGTCTTCGGGGACATCGGTCTGCAGAAGCGTGTCGCGCCACTCGAAATCCGCCGTCAGAGACGCCTCGTATTCGAAGCCGGGCCCTGCGTCTGGTGTCTCCTGACCCACGGCGATGTTCTCGCCCCAGGATACGAGCCGGTGAAGCCCGCGTTCCGAATCCGCTGCGACATACGCCTCCAGAGGTGAGCGAGCAGCGATTCCGGTCGTTCAGTCCAAACGCGATGGACGAGGCGGTTCGACTGCGGACGTTGCACCTGTCCCCGCCGATCAGGGAGGGCGGTCGACCGCTGGACGCGATTGCTGCGCACGGGCGTCGCACTCATATTGGCAAACCGAAGGCAATCACCCCCGAGCTCCGCCTCAATCACGGAGTGGAGCCGCGCGTCGTGCTCTCGGACCGAACGGGCTTGTCTGCCTGTCGCGCTTCTGTCCGCCCGGAGGCGGCTGAAATCGGAGGGAACATGAGGAAGACACAGCAATGCATCGCAGCAATCGTGGCCAGTCTGCCCGCGCTCGCCTGGGCGCTATAGGCGCCGCCACCGAATATGTTCGAGCCCCGGATAGACCTGACGGAGAACGTGGTCCAGGTGGAGCCGGAGGCGATGGCGACGCAGGGCTCGGACGTCTACGTGCTCTGGCGGGAGTGCCTCCCGCCGCAGGGGGATCCGGAGACGTGCGACCTCTTCTTCCGCAGGAGCCCCGACCAGGGCACCACGTTCGCTCCGGCCCTGGAGCTCGCAACGAACTCCTTCGACGCCGCGCTGGTGGCCAGCGGGAGCAGCGTGCACGTCGCCTACATCGGCGATGGCTTCGGGAACGTCTTCTTCCGGAAGAGCATGGACCGCGGCGCGAGCTTCGCTCCCGCGGTCAACGTGACCAACTCGGCCACGCCGGGACCGCTCGTCAACGTGCGCCTGGCCACCTCAGGAAACGCCGTCTACATCACGTGGCAGGATGACTCCGTCGGCGCAGGGGACGTGTTCCTGGCCCGGAGCACGAACGGAGGCCAGAGCTTCGAGGCGCCCGTCAATCTGAGCGCCGATGCGGGGCCATCGGTCGAGCCCCAGCTGGCCGCAGTCGGCGGCAGCGTCTATGTCGTCTGGAACGACTTCGGCCCCGGGCAGCTCAAGTTTCGGCGGAGCGCCAACCAGGGCGGCACTTTCGAGCCGGCCCTCACCCTGACGGGAACCGGCCGCATTGCGGTCCCGCGGATTGCCGCTCAGGGGGGCAACGTCTACCTCGTCTACTCGGACGAAGGGACGGGGGCGGGTGACATCTTCCTCAGCAAGAGCACGGACGCGGGCGCGAGCTTCTCGAGTCCGGTGAACGTGAGCAACTCTCCGACCCTCTCCTCGTCTCCCGAGCTCGCGCTCCTGGGCAACAACGTCCATGTGACGTGGGAAGAGCGTCCTCCCGTTGGCGAGAACGATGTCGAGGTCTTCTACGCGCGCAGCATCGATGGCGGGCTGAGCTTCACGGTTCCGCTCAATCTCAGCAATGCCCCGGGGGAGTCCATCGAACCGCAGCTCGCGGTCTCCGGCGGATGGGTCTACGTCACCTGGGTGGATGACGCATTGGTGAACGCCGAGGTGTTCCTGCGCGCTAGCAACGACGGAGGAGCCTCCTTCTTCGACATCGTCAACGTGAGCAGCGACGCCCCCGACTCGTTCGGTGGGCCGCTGCTCGCAGCCCAGGGCGACCGGGTGTTCGTGGCATGGAATGGCCTGTTCTTCCGGCGAGGCACCGGCCCGTAGTGATGAACGGCGGCA
>JBAWAM010000006.1:0-4471 GCA_049589315.1 Myxococcaceae bacterium | reverse complement strand
GGCAATCACGCCAGCGGCCGGATCCGCTTCGGGAGGGTCGGCGGATGAAGCTGTGCGGGGTGATCCCTGTCTACAACCACGGCGAGGCGGTGGGCGCGGTGGTCGCCGCAGTGAGGGCGCATGGCCTCCCCTGCGTGCTCGTGGACGATGGCAGCGAGCCTTCGTGTGCGGCGGTTCTCGACGCGCTGGCGGAGAAGGATCCCTCGGGGATCCAGCTGGTCCGGCTTCCGGAGAACCAGGGCAAGGGCGGCGCGATGATGGCCGGTTTCCGGGCCGCGCAGGAGCGGGGCTTCACCCACGCGCTGCAGATCGACGCCGACGGACAGCACGACACCGGCGACCTTCCGCGCTTCGTCGAGCTCAGCGAGCAGAACCCCGACGCGGTCGTCTGCGGCATCCCCATCTACGACGCGTCGGTGCCGAAGGGCCGGCTCTACGGCCGCTACCTCACCCACGTCTGGGTGTGGATCAACACGCTGTCCTTCGCCATCCGCGACTCGATGTGCGGCTTCCGCGTCTATCCGCTCGCGCCCACGGTGGCGCTGATCGACGCGGTGAGGATCGGGCGGCGGATGGACTTCGACGTGGAGATCCTCGTCCGGCTGTTCTGGCGCGGGGTGCGCGTCCTGAATCAGCCCACCCGGGTCCGCTATCCCAGCGACGGGATCTCCCACTTCGACGTGGTCCGGGACAACGTGCACATCTCCCGCATGCACGCGAAGCTCTTCTTCGGGATGCTGCTGCGCCTGCCGTTGCTGCTGTGGCGCAAGGTGGCCGCATGAAGACGCGCCACTGGGCGGACATGGGCGAAACCACCTTCGTGGCCGGCATCTGGATCCTCTACTGGATCCACCGGCTGCTGGGGCGTTGGCCGTTCCGCCTGTTCCTGTTCCCGGTCGTGGCGGTGCATTGGCTCACGCGACCGCTCGTCCGCAAGGCCTCGCTCGAATACCTCGGGCGGGTACAGAACGCGACCAACGCGCTCGGCCGAACGCCGGACTGGCGCGACAGCCTCCGCCACATGGCGACGTTCGCCGAGACGATGCTCGACAAGCTCCTGGCATTCAGCGGCCGGTATCCCTTCGAGCAGATCCGCTACGAGGGGCGGGAGGCGCTGTTCGTCCCTGAGAGGGTCGGACGGGGCGGCGTGATCGTGACCGCGCACATGGGGTGCCTCGAGCTGTGTCAGGCGATGGCGGACCGCCAGGGCCAGGCGACGTTGAACATCCTCGTGCACACCCGGCACGCCGAGCGGTTCAACCGGATCCTCCAGCGCCTCGGACCGGACAAGGGGCTGCGCCTGATGGAGGTCACCGAGCTGGGGCCGGCCACTGCGGTGATGCTGAACGAGCGCGTCGCCGCAGGCGAGTTCGTGGTCATCGCCGGCGACCGGATCCCGGTGAATTCCACACAGGCCGTGGCCGCGGACTTCCTCGGACACCCCGCGCCGTTCCCGGTGGGGCCCTACGTGCTCGCGGCGCTGATGAAGTGCCCGCTCTACCTGCTCGTCTGCATCCACGACGGGCCCGGCTACACTATCCATTTCGAGTGCATGAGCGACCGCGTGGTGCTTCCGCGCGGCAAGCGGGAGTCGGTCCTGGCGGACCATGCCCGCGACTACGCCGAGCGGGTGTCGGCGCTGCTGAAGCGCGCCCCGTACGACTGGTTCAACTTCTTCCCCTTCTGGGACCAAACGCATGTCTCTGCCAAACCCAACGCCTGAGAGCACGGTGTGTTTCGACGGAAGCCGGTTGACGCTGGAGGACGTGGTCGCGGTGGCCCACGGTGAGTGCTCCGCCGCGTTGGGCACGTCGGCCGGGTTCCGTCAGCGGATCGCGCGCGGCGCCGAGTTCCTCGATCGGCTGCTGGTCGAGGATGGGGTGATCTACGGCGTCACCACCGGCTACGGAGACTCCTGCACGGTGGCCATTCCCCCCGAGCTGGTCTCCGAGCTGCCGCACCACCTGTACACGTACCATGGCTGCGGCGCCGGACGGTTCCTCTCACCGGAGGAGACGCGCGCGGTGCTGGCGACGCGGATGGCCTCGCTGGCGCAGGGGGTCTCCGGGGTGAGCGTCGGGCTCTTGCAGCAGCTCGAAACCCTGCTCGCGCACGACATCCTCCCCCTCATCCCGGCGGAGGGGTCGGTGGGCGCCAGCGGCGATCTCACCCCGCTCTCGTACGTGGCGGCCGTGCTCTGCGGGGAGCGCGACGTCTGGTACCGCGGCGCCCGGCGCGCCACCGCGGAGGTGTTTGCCGAGCTGGGGATCGCGCCGCTCCGGCTCCGCCCCAAGGAGGGCCTGGCGATCATGAACGGCACGGCGGTGATGACCGCCCTGGCCTGTCTGGCGTGGGCGCGCGCCGACTACCTGTGCCGGCTCGCCACCCGGATCACGGCCTTCAACGTGGTGGCCAGCGCCGGCAACGCCCACCACTTCGACGAGGCCCTGTTCGCGGTGAAGCCGCACCCGGGCCTGCAGCGCGTGGCGGCGCGGCTTCGCGGGGACCTCGCCTCCGATCGGCCCAGCCGGAACGAGCAGCGGCTTCAGGATCGCTACTCGCTGCGCTGCGCGCCCCACGTGATCGGCGTGCTCGAGGACGCCCTGCCCTTCTTCCGCACGCTGATCGAGAACGAGCTGAACAGCGCCAACGACAACCCGATCATCGATGCCGAGGGCCAGCGGGTGCTCCACGGCGGACACTTCTACGGTGGGCACATCGCCTTCGCCATGGACGGGCTGAAGAACGCGGTGGCCAACGTGGCCGATCTGCTCGACCGTCAGCTCGCGCTGCTCGTGGACACCCGTTTCAACAACGGGCTGCCCTCGAACCTCTCCGGCGCGACCGGTCCCCGCGCGGCGATCAACCATGGGCTGAAGGCGCTGCAGATCAGCGTGTCCGCCTGGACCGCCGAGGCGCTGAAGCAGACCATGCCGGCCTCGGTGTTCTCCCGCTCCACCGAGTGCCACAACCAGGACAAGGTGAGCATGGGGACCATCGCCGCGCGCGACTGCCTCCGGGTGCTGGAGCTGTCGGAGCAGGTGTTGGCGGCCATGCTCATCGCCAGCCGCCAGGGTGTGGCGCTGCGCCGGCGAGTCGGTGGCGAAGTGGGCGCCGGAGTGGGCGCCGGAGTGAAGCTGGCTCCCGATCTCGCGTCGATGGAGGCGGACCTGGAGGAGCGGATCCCGCTGGTGGTCGAGGATCGGGCGCTGGACCGCGAGCTCCAGCAGTTGCTGGAGGCGATCCGCGGGCGGACATGGAGGCTCTATGAACCCTGACCTGAGCCACGAGATTGAGCTGTCGCCGGCCTTCCACGACCTCGATCCGATGGAGATCGTGTGGCACGGCAACTACGTGAAGTACCTCGAGCTGGCGCGCTGTGCGCTGCTCACCAGGTTCGACTACGACTACCCGCAGATGCGCGACTCCGGCTTCGCCTGGCCCATCGTGGACATGCGGCTGAAGTACGTGGCGCCGGTCGTGTTCGGGCAGAAGGTGCGAATCCGGGCGGAGATCACCGAATGGGAGAACCGCCTGCGCATCGACTACCTGATCCGCGATGCGGACTCCGGTCGAAAGGTGAACCAGGCCCACACCATCCAGGTCGCGGTCTCGCTCGCCACCCGCGAGCTGCAGTACGTCTGCCCGCCCATTCTCTGGGAGCGGCTCGGGGTGAAGCCCGAATGAGCCGCTTCGTCGCCGTGATGGCTGCGCTGCTCTGCACCACCGCCAGCGCCGGCGAGCTCGCCGCGGACGTCCGGGCGCGGCTGGCGGACGCGCCGGTGTTGCGGGGCGCGTTCGAGCAACAGAAGACCGTGGCCGGCTTCAAGAAGCCTCTGGTTTCCCGGGGCGACTTCCTCGTCGTGCGCGACCAGGGCGTGCTCTGGAACACCCGGAAGCCCTTCGCCTCGACCCTGGCCCTCACCCGGAAGTCGCTGGCCGCCGAGCACGAAGCGGGAGGCGCGCGCTTCCACCTCGAGTCGAGCCGGGAGCCGGCTCTGGCCGCGGTCAACGAGCTGCTGCTCGCGCTGGTGTCCGGGGACATGGACGTCCTGGCGAAGCGCTTCCGGGTCGAGGGATCGCTCGACGGAGAGAAGGGCTGGAAGCTGAAGCTGACGCCCACCGATGCGGGCGTGTCCCGGATTTTCCGACGCGTCCAGCTCGAGGGCGACCAGTACGTTCGTCGGGTCGAGCTGGAGGAGGTGCGCGGCGACGCGACGGTGATCCTCTTCGACGCGCTCGCGCAGACCCCTCCGCCCAACAGCACGGAAGCCGAACGACTTGCGAAGTAGGGTCGCCATCCTCCTCTGGACGCTGGTCGTCCTCGCCGTGGGCGTGCACCAGATCGACTTCTGGCGCTCGGCGCGGCTGGACACCGACGTGCTGGCGCTCCTGCCCGAGGACGAGAAGGCGCCGGAGGTGGACGCGGCGACCCGGCGGTTGGCGGACGATGCGGGGCGCGAGCTGGTGC
>JBAWAM010000005.1:0-2545 GCA_049589315.1 Myxococcaceae bacterium | reverse complement strand
CCCTTCTGCTCGTCGCCCGCGGCTTCGGCCAGCATCCGCTCCTTCACCACCCGCGCCTCGGCGAGGCCCTTCTTCTCGATGGCGATCGCGTCCGCCTCCTTCACCCGGACGTCGGCGAGGCCCTCGGCGGCGTGCTCGGCCTGGACGCCCTCGGCGAGCCGGACCTTGGCCCGCGCAGTGCGATCCGCGGCCTCGAGGTCGGCCTCCGCCATGGTGAGCTTCTTGCGAGCCTCGATCTTGTTGACCTCCTCGGAGGCCTCCGCCGCCTTGATCTCCTTGACCAGGTTCTCCTGCGCCTCGGCCTCGGCGTGGACGATGGTCGCCTCCTTCTGCCGCTTCGCCTCGGCGAGGAGCCGGAGGTCCTTGATGCGCTCCTCCTCCTCCGCCACCGTCTTGTCGACCACGATGCGGGTGCGAACGACGTCGGCGATCGCCTTCTTCTCGATCTCCAACGCCTTCTCCTTGGCGATCCGCTGCAGCTCGACCTCACGCTCGCGGTTGATCGCCTCGAGGTTCTTGTCCTTGAGGACCTTCTCCGCCTCGATCCCCACGATGCGCTCGCGGTTCTTCTGCGCGACCTCGATCTGGCGCATCTTGTTCTGGTCGTTGATGAGGATCTCCTCCTCCGCCTTGATCCGCGCGAGCTGGGCCTTGGCGTTCTCCTCCGCCTTCACCCGTTCGGTCTCGGAGAGCTCGCGGGCGCGGATGGTTTCGATCTCCTTCTTCTGCTTCGCCTCCGCTTCGGCCTGCTGACGCTCGAGCGCCAGCACCGCCTCGTTCGCCTCGACGTTCTGCTTGGTGATGGCCTTTCGCTCGTTCTGGCGGAAGTCGTTGGTGAGGATGCTCTGCGCCGCGGTGAGCTCGGTGATCTTCCGGATGCCCTGCGCGTCCAGGATGTTGTCCTTGTCCAGCATCTCCACGGGCGTCTGCTCGAGGAAGTCGATCGCCGCGTCCTCGAGGGTGTACCCGTTCAGGTCCTTGCCGATGACCTGGATGATCTGGTCCTTGAAGTTGTCGCGCTCCGCGTACAGCCCCTCGAAGTGGAGCCGCTTGCCGACCGTCTTCAGCGCCTCGGAGAACTTGGCGACGAAGAGATCCTCGAGCGTCTTCTGATCCGACGCGCGCACGCAGCCGATGGCCTGGGCCACCTTGAGCACGTCCTCCTCGGTCTTGTTCACCCGGACGAAGAACGCGACCTTGATGTCCGCCCGGATGTTGTCCTGGCAGATCAGGCCTTCCTTGCCGCGCCGGTCGATCTCGATGGTCTTCAACGAGATGTCCATCAGCTCGGAGCGGTGGATCACCGGGATGACCAGGCCGCCGTTGAAGGTCACCTTCACGTCGCGAACGCGGTTGATGATCAGCGCCCGGCCCTGATCGACCTTCCGATAGAGCTTGAAGACGAGCGCGCCGATGCCGACCACGATGGTCAGCGCGACGCCTGCGATTCCGCCGACGTACGGCGCGAGTTCGGAGAAGTTCTCCATGTCCGATTTCCCTTTTTCCTGACGTCAGTTTCCGATGCGCTGCTTGAGGTGCGCGCGCGCCACGGCTTCGGCGGCGAGCGGGTTGGCGAGCTGCTGGAGCTCCTCGGGCAGGAGCCACTCCACCGGCTCCACCTCGTAGGACTCACGCTTCTCGTCGTAGTCGAGCACGAGGACCTGGTCGCCCTTCTTCAGCCCGTTCGCCTTCGCGCAGAACACGGTAAGCAGCAGGCCGGCTCCGCCATCCTCCATCGAGGCCTGGCCGAAGTTCGCGTCGACGCGTCCGGAGGTGACGGTGGCGACCTTGCCGAGGAGCTGACTGCGCGTCGGCGCAACCTTCATCGTGAACAGCGGACGGAGCGGCTTGACCGACGCCATCGAGACCACGAGAGAGAGCACCGCGGCCATGGCAAACAGGGTCAATCCGGAGGCCCACACCGGGAGGAATCCGCCCAGCGCGGGCCCCAGCGCCGCAGAGCCGAGCATCGAGAGCGACCAGCCCCAGAACACCAGCAGCGAGATCACCACGGTTCCGGGCACCACGCCGAACCCGAGCATCTCCAGCAGGCCGCTCTTCGCCTCCAGCGCGCCGGTCTTCGCTTCGAGGGCTCCGGCCTTGGCCTCCAGCGCGCCCATCTTCGCTTCGAGCGCCCCGGCCTTCGCGTCCAGCGCCCCGTCCGCGCCCAGGTCGAAGCCGATGGCGCCGACGATCACCAGCAGCCAATAGCCAAGCATCACCAGCAGGAGCGTGGTGTACACGACGGTGGGGAAGGAAAACGCGAGCTCCAGGAAACCGGCCACGGCGCGGACTTCACCACGTCAGAGGTTCACTTCACAACCTGCAGAAGTCTACGCGGACACTGCCTCGCACCTTTTCTGAGTGAGCGCAGCGGTTCCGGCACGGTGGCGGTGGATTCGAAGGAATTCTTCTCCAGACTCGGTGCTGGTCGTAACGGTCCTTCGGTACGACCGAAGGACTTAGCGGCGACCGGATTGACGAAACATCAATCCATGACTACAGATCAAATCGGCATCCGGAGGTGTTCGCGTGAGGAAATGCC
>JBAWAM010000004.1:0-1545 GCA_049589315.1 Myxococcaceae bacterium | reverse complement strand
CTCACTCCTCCCGCTGGTACGTCCCCATCAGCTCGCCGGTGCCGAGGACGTGCCCCTCCATCGCGTGGAGCAACTGCGTGCGCGTGGGCTTCTTCAGGCCGGTGATCTCCGCATCCAGCGCGTACAGCCGGAAGAAGTAGCGGTGCCTCCGCCCCGCTGGCGGACACGGCCCGGACCATTGGGCGCGGCGAAAGTCGTTCACCCCCTCGTGTGCTTCCCTCGGCAGGGAGCCTTCGGGGAGGCCTCGCAGGTTCGGTGAGAGGCCGTGGACCACCCAATGGGTGAACAGCCCCCGCGGCGCGTCCGGATCTTCGACGATCAGGGCGAGCGACCGGGCTCCCGGGGGCAGCGACCCCCACGTCAGCTCCGGGGAGACGTCCACGCCGTCACAGGTGTGTCGACGCGGGATGGTGCCTCCCTGCACGAAGGCAGATGAGGTCAGCGAAATGACGCCTCCGACCGACAGGTCCGTCGTGGGGTCCATGGCTCGAAGGTGCGATCGGTAGGGCCCGCTGCCATCGGCCTCCAGGGCAGACCGCCTTCCACAGGACCTCGCTCGCTGGCGGTGCGCAGGCGTGGCTGGACGGCGTCCACACGAAGACGCCCTGAGCCGGACCGAACGCGTCGATCCAGCCCAGGGCGGAGAGGATGCTCGAACTACCGGGCGTACGGGCTAGATCTGCACGCCAACGACGAACCCCGGCCACGCGAGGATGTCGAGATCGCCCGTGGCCAACGTGGCCTTCGGCGCGAAATCCAGGCCCAGGGCGCGCGGACCGTTGCCGCCGAAGTCGAAGGAGCTCTGCAGCGTCGGGCCGGCGAACACGCTGAAACGGCCGGCGACCTCGTAGTTCGCCATCACGCGCAGGGTGCCCAGCACGCGCCGCGCATCGAGATCGAAGCCGCCTGCGTTCAGGTAGCTGCCGGAGAGGTCCGCGTCGAGCGAGAAGCGGGGCGCGAGCTTGAAGTGCACACCCACACCCAGGCCCAGCGAGTACAGATGGCCGTTGCCCCGCTCGTTCTCCGGCATCAGGAAGGTGGGCTGCATGCCCACGGTGGCCATTCCGTAGACAGTCGGGCTGCCCATCTTCACCGCCAGGTTGAGGCCGGTGACGTCGGTCCCGTAGAGCTGAACGTGCGCGTTGGTGTCGTTCACGAACTTCATGAAATTGACTTCGGCGTGAGCCGCGAACGAGCAGGCGAAGGTGGCAAGGGCAGCGAAGGCGGACAGTTGTGAAGTGCGCAGGTGCATGGTCGATGGTCCTTTCGGGTGAAGAGCGGCCCTTTCGCTGGCCGCACTGGACCGTCCCCTGAGCAACAGTTGGACCAGCGCTGAATCCGTGTGAATTCAAGCGTTTGTCGTTGCACCTATCCCAGCGAGCGGCGCCGCCCTGACAGGACTGACCGACCTACCATGGGACCCCGGACATCCATGTCAGACACGCGCCACGGCCTTCGAGGGAGGCCGCTGGACGGCGTGAGCCACTGTTGGAATGTTGGCGCGGATGCTTCGTGACGCACTGACCGATCCGGTCCTCCCGCTGT
>JBAWAM010000003.1:0-1993 GCA_049589315.1 Myxococcaceae bacterium | reverse complement strand
AACGAGAGCACAAAAACTTATGTGCGCGCGCAGCAGTATGCGTCTCGGTGTCGCTCGACGATTCGCTGAGTGAATGCGTGTCACGCTATGTGCGGGTGCGGCATTCATCCGAATGCCGAAAAGGGGGATTCCCATGAAACGCTTGTTCAGCCTGGCGATTGCGCTCGGCGGTCTGCTGGCGCTGGCCGCCACGCAAGCCAACGCGGCGCCTGCGGTGCCCGCGTCGCGCACGTTCACGCAGCCCGATGGAACCGTCATCACTGGCACGCTCCACGGCGACGAGTGGTTCAGCTGGTACCGCACCAGCGACGGCAGGCTGTTCATCCGTAATCCGCAAACGGGGGCCTACGAGTATGCCGCGCTGGGCGAGCAGAACGGTCAGCGCACGTTGGTCACCACGAACCAGCGGGTGGGCAGCAGCTTCGCGCCGTCGGTCTCCGCGGCCGAGGCAGTGAGCGACGAGACGCTCTATGAAATCGGCGCCAACGAGCGGGTGAAGGCGGGGGTCAAGCACGAGGGCGTGCATGCGCACACCCTCAGCGCGCCGCACGCGCCCGGGTTCTCCGCCACGGCGATGGGGCCGCGGAGCTTCAAGACCTTGATCGTGATGGTGGAGTTCTCGGACGCCCAGATCACCAGCCCGACGAGCGCATGGGGCGCGAAGATCTTCGGCACTGCCGAGGGCCAGCTGAATCACTACTTCGACCAGAACTCATACGGTAAGGCGCGATTCGAGCCGGCCACGGAGACCGAAGGCACCGCCAACGACGGTTTCGTGCGCGTGCGGTTGAACTACCCGCATCCCGATTCGCGTCGCGACTTCGCAGCCGCCAGGGTCTTCCTGTCCGAGGCTCTGACGCTGACCGACGCCTGGGTGGATTTCTCGACCTACGACACCAACAGCGACGGACGGGTCTCCGGTTCCGAGCTGCAGGTGGGCTTCATGGTAGCCGGCGGCGAAGCCTCCCACGGCGATGTGAAGAGCATCTGGGGTCACAGCGCGTACCTTGAGCCCGCTGACCCCGTGGTGCTAGACGGCGTCAGGGTCGCGAGTGAGAACGGCAGCGCGTATTTCGCATGGGGCGAGCGCCACGGCGACCATGACGCGACCGTGGGCATTATCGCCCACGAGATCGGCCACTCCGCATTTGACCTTCCCGACCTGTATCCGAACCTGGATGACTGGGACCTGATGTCGACCGGCGGCTGGGGCAGGAAGTCGAACGAGTCCTGGAGCGGCCAGACTCCCGCGGCGATGAGTGCCCACACCCGGTGGAAGGCCGGTTTCATCGATGCCACCTGGGTCGATCCGATGTACGTCGTCACGACGCACAGCCTCCACAGGGCGCTGAGCGCCACGCCCAACCTGGTGGTCACGACCCTCCCCATCGCGACGGGAGGCTACTTCGCGTTGGAGCACAGGCGCATCGAGGGCTACGACCTGGGGCTGACCAGCCGCGGCGTTCCGGCCGGGCCCAGCGGCGTCCTGGTGCTCGCCCAGACCAACAGCGCTTTCGGCCTCGACCTCGTCAGGGCAGGGACGAGCGGCATCACCAGCCATCTTTTCTATCCCGGCAACAACGACCGCCTGGCGCCGGATACCACTCCGAACACCCACCATTCCGTCGACGGCACGGTCACCGGCATCATCTTCTCGAACATCGCCCACAGCGGGGATGCGATGTCCGTCAGGATCGGCCGCGCGCCGACCACTCCGGGCGCGGACTGCCGCCTGTTCACCGCCAGCCTCAGCGCGCACGCCACCGCCGGCCGTGCATACACCGTGACCACCGGCACCTGGTGGAAGACCACCACGTATCATGCGGTGGGATCCGGCGAGAGCCTCGGCACGCTCGCGTCGACCCAGGTGACGCTGAAGGAAACCCCGGCCGGCCATTTCTCCAGGGGAACCAGCTGCCCCGACCAGAACGCGCCGGTATTCAGCGAGGTGCAGGTCACTCCGGACGGCCCCCGCGCCAGAATCGGTGGCCGA
>JBAWAM010000002.1:0-4807 GCA_049589315.1 Myxococcaceae bacterium | reverse complement strand
CTCCCGGTCCGTAAGGGGCCGGTCCACTGCCTGGAACTCGTAGTACTGGTACTCGCTCATCGTACTTCTCTCCCGGCTCGCATCTGGCGGTCAGCTCTCGAAACTCGCGGCACTCGTACTCGCAGTTGTCCCAGTAGTCGCGCCCATGGGGTGCTCCCTTCTCGTGGTCTGGAGCACATCCTCGTCCCCGGACGGACATGTCCCTGCTCAATGCGGTCCGTGTCCGTCCCACAGTTAGAGTGGGCCGCCCATGAACCTCCACTTCGAGCCCGACTTCGACTCCGGCGCCTGGCCCGGCCCGCTCGCGAAGGCGCAGGCGACGTTCGGTGAAGCCTGGGTCGGCACGCAGCGTCTGCTCGCGATCCTCGAGACCCAGCTCGGACTGTCCGCGCCGGTGTTGGGTGCGGCTGAGCGCATCGGCGCGCTCCTGAAGCCGCTCGCGAATGTTCCCGGCTTCCACTCCGGCTCCTACGAAGTGGACCCGATCGGCGTGGCGCGCGCGTTACTCCACCTGCGCGATGAGCTTGCGCTCTCGGGATGGGTGGGCCAGGTCCAGGCCGGTCGCCTCGGCCTCCTCCACCAGCTCACCTCGGGAGCGCCTCCGGGTCTTCCCGATCGCCTCGCCGCGATCGTGAGGGCGCTCGAGCTCGAGACGCCCGAGGTCCGCTCGCTCACCGTGTACGGCGCCAGGAGCGACTTCCCGCACCTATGGCGCGCCCTCTTCGATGCGCTCGAGAAGCGTGGGACCGCCGTGCACTTCCGCCCCGAATTGCCGGTTGTGACGAGCGAGGGCGACCTCGGGGCGATTCGGCTCGCCGCGCCCCGCACCTGGGCGCCGCAGGGAGATGGCTCGCTGCAGCTGATTCGGCCCCACGGGGTTCGAGCTGCAGCCGAAGAGGTCGCCGCCTGGCTCGCCTCCGAGCGCGACCTCTCCGGCGTGGTCGTCATCGGTCCGGATGCGCTGCTCGATGCGGCGCTCCACAGGTTCTCCGTCCCCACGCTCGGTGGCCCCAGAGCTCTGGCGGATGAAGCGCTGCTTCAGCTCTTGCCGCTGGTGCTCGAGCTGGGGGTCTCGCCACCGGATCCCGCTGCCGCGCTGCAACTCCTCACGCTGCCGAGCTCGCCGATTCCGAAGGCGATCGCTCTGCGGCTGGCGCGGGCGCTCCAGGAGGTCCCCGCGGTCGGGAGTGAGCGCTGGAACGAAGCGCTCGAGAAGGGGCTGGCCGCGCTCGACGACGATCGACGCGAGAGCGTCGCCGAACGGCTCGAGTGGCTCTTCCGAGCCGACGTCGACGCCGCGTCCCGTTCATACCCGGTGGTGGCGCTGGTCAGGCGCGCCGAGGCCCTGACGAAGTGGGCGCGCGCACGCGCTGCACTCGCCGAGGCCAACGCGTCCGAGTCGGCGGCTTTTCTCCTGGCCGCCTCACACGCCGAGGCCTTCAGCGCGTTCGTGCAGGCCACGGGCGCCAGCGTGCTGGGGCCCGAGCTCATCCACCGGCTGGTGGAGGAGGCACGTCGTGGGCTGTCCCTGCCGTCGCCTTTCCCGGCGCAGGCGGGGCTGGCTTCGATCGGGCATCCCGCGGCGATGGTGGGCCCGGCGGACACGGTCGTCTTCTGGAACTTCACCGAGCACGCGGCGCCCAGGGCTTCCGACCTCGCCCTCACCGAAGAGGAGGAGACGGCGCTTCGTGCCGCGGGCATCCACGTCCCCACCGGAGGCGAGCGCGCGCTTCGGGAGGCGCAGCGCTTCGCTCGGCCGCTGCTGCTGGCGAAGTCCAGGCTCCTGCTGATTGCGCCCCGGCTGGCCGAGGACGGTCGTGAGCAGGGACTGCACCCTCTGTTCGACGAGATCCGCGCCCGCGTCCAACAGGTGGAGCAGCTCTCGGCCGTGACGGGAGTTGCCATCAAGTCGCCCACGCCGCCGAACACGATCGAGCGCGGCGCACTCCCGCTGCCTGCGCCGATGCGTGAGTGGACCTTGCCGGGCCGGAGCGTCGCGCTGCGCGAGGTGGAGTCGCCCTCGTCGCTGGGGCGCCTCGTCGGGTGCTCGCTCGCGTACGTCCTGCAGTACGTCGGCAAGCTGGAGCGCGGCCTGGGCGGTGAACTGCCGTCGAACAAGGCGCTGCTGGGGAGCACGGTGCACGCCCTCCTCGCCGAGTTGCTGTCCGCTCATCCGAAGCTCTCGCCCGAGGACGCCGAGCGGGAGGCGCTGGCGCTCTTCGATGCCCAGGCGCCGAAGCTCGCGGCCCCGCTGTACCAGCCTGGCAACGACGGGCCGCTGGCGGATGCGCGCGCGGTGATGGGGAGCTCGGCGCGTCAGTTCTACTCGCTGCTCGAGTCCGCGGGCCTCGAGATCCAGGCCGTCGAGACGACCCATGAGACCGCGCTCGAGAAGGGTGTCCTGCTGCGCGGTGATCCGGACGTCGTCCTCGCGCGTACGAGCCCCGGGGGTGAGAAGCAGCCGGTCATCGTCGACTTCAAGTGGAGCGGCGCGTCCTACCGGCAGGAGTCGCTCGAAGTGGGCACCGCGTACCAGCTCGCGGCCTACAGCGCGATGACCACCGGGGGCCGGGCCGACGCGCCGGTCGGCTATTTCATCCTCGAACGCCAGCGCCTGCTGACCACGGATGGAACGACCTTCGGCGGGGTTCCCGCGCTCGATGGGCCCGGACCGCGCGAGACGTTCACGGCCCTCCAACGGGCGGTCTCCGAGGCCGCTCGCGCGCTGAAGCAGGGGCAATTCCTCGCCTCCGGAGTGGAGGGCGAAGAAGCTCCGCCCCTCGCGGAGGAAGGCATCGACGAGCAGGACACGCTGAGGCTCAGTCCGCCCTGCCAGTTCTGCGAATACGAGGGCATCTGCGGCCGCGGCTTTGGTCCGTCGGAGGAGGCGGCGTCGTGAAGCGAAACATCGAGCTCATCTCCGCGAGCGCGGGCAGCGGAAAGACCTTCACGCTCGCGAGCCGCCTGGTCCAGGCCTTGAAGGACGAGGGCGTGCCGCCCGAGGGCGTCGTCTGCACCACCTTCACCGTCAAGGCCGCCACGGAGCTCCGCGAGCGCGCTCGAACCGCCCTGCTGCAGGCCGGCCTGGTGGAGCAGGCGCAACGGCTCGCCTCGGCGCGCATCGGGACGGTCCACTCGATCTGTGCGGCGCTCATCTCCGACTTCGCCTTCGAGCTGAACGTCGCCGTCCAGCCCGCGGTGCTCGAGCCTCGGGACGCGCAGCTCCTGCTGAACCAGACGCTCACGGCCGTGCTGTCCGGGCCGATGGCGCGTGAAGCTTCGGAGCTCGCGCGGCGGATGACGGCGTACGAGTGGCAGACGTTCGTCGCGCGGATCGTGAACGAAGCGCGCAGCAACGGCGTGCGCTCGGACCAGCTCGCTGCGTGCGCCGCTCGCAGCGTGGAGGCGACGTTGAGCCTGCTGCCTCCGGACACGATGACGGAGGAAGAGGCCGCGGGCATGGAGACGCAGCTCGCCGCTTTCTGTGAGACCTTCCTCAAGGTCCAGGCTCAGCTCAACGACACCACGAAGACCGGGAAGGACGCGGTCGATCGCGTCCGGGCCTCGCTCAGCCACCTTCGCGCGAAGCGGATGTCCTGGGCCGACTACCTGGCGCTGGAGAACCTCAAGGAGAGCGCGAAGCAGCGCGCGGCGGCGGAGCCGATCCACGAGCTGGCGCGCCTGCACGAGCGCCACCCGCAATTGCGTCGCGACCTGCAGCGGGGAATCGAGCGGGTGTTCGAGCTCGCTGCACGGGTGATGGACGCGTACGAGCAGCGCAAGCGCGCCGCCGGGGTCTTCGACTTCGTCGACCAGGAGGTGCTCGCGCTCCGGCTCCTGGGCCTGCCCCAGGTTCGCAGCGAGCTCGCGCGCAAGATGAAGCTCGTGCTGGTCGACGAGTTCCAGGACACGAGCCCCTTGCAGCTCGCCATCTTCCTCGAGCTCTCCCGCATCGCCGAGACGAGCGTCTGGGTGGGCGACGTGAAGCAGGCGATCTACGGCTTCCGGGGAACGGATCCCGCGCTGATGGAGTCGGCCATCGAGAAGGTGCTGGGCGGGAGGGCGCCCCGGATCCTGGAGACCTCGTACCGGAGCCGCTCCTCGCTGGTCGAGCTCTGCTCCGACGTGTTCGAGAAGGCCTTTGCGCCGCACGGGCTCACCGGGGATCGCGTGCGCCTGAAGGCGAAGGGCCCGGAGCCGAAGGACATGTCGCCGTGCCTCGAGCGGTGGGGACTCGAGGGGAGAAAGAACGTCGAGAGATACGACACGCTCGCCTCCGAGGTCGTGCAGTTGCTGTCGGATCCCACCGTCCGCGTGCGTGACCGCTCCGATGACCAGCTCCGGCGTCCTCGCGCCTCGGACCTCGCCGTGCTGTGTCGCACGAACCAGCAGTGCGCGGAGATCGCCGCCGCCCTGGAAGAGCGGGGCGTACGCGCTGCCGTCGCGCACCGCGGCGTGCTGGCGACCTTCGAGGGGCGCGCGGTGTTGGCGGGCGTCCGTCTCTGGGTCGACGGGTTCGATGCCATCGCCGCCGCCGAGCTGGCACGCCTGTTCACGTACGCGGCGGAGCCCGAGGCGATGCTCCAGCGCCTCTTCGACGCGCCCGGCGTGGAGGCGTTCAAGGCCGAGCCGTACGTCGCCCGGCTGTCAGAGCTGCGCGAGAAGTTCTCGAATGCGGGGCCGCTGTTCGCCTTCGACCGGGTCGTGGAGGCGCTGGAGCTCGACGAGAAGGTGCTCGCGTGGGGCAGCGGCCCCGAGCGTCGGGCGAACCTCGAGACGCTCCGCACGATCGCGTTCACCTACGCGC
>JBAWAM010000001.1:0-1755 GCA_049589315.1 Myxococcaceae bacterium | reverse complement strand
CGGCGCATGCCGTGCATCCTAATCCCGGTGGAAGCAGAGGAAATCCGATGAAGTCCCTATGGAAAATGATGGTGGTTGCGGCAGTCCTCACGGGTGGCGCAGCGTCGGCGAAGGTGGACATCGTCGCCACAATCGGCGACCTCGGGGCACTCGCGCGGGAGGTCGGTGGCGAGCACGTCAACGTGAAGGTGTTCTCGAAGCCGACGCAGGATCCCCACTTCGTCGACGCGAAGCCGAGCCTGGTGCTGGACGCTTCGAACGCGGAGTTGGTCATCCTGAACGGGCTGGAGCTGGAGGCCGGTTGGTTGCCTCCCATCCTGACTGCGTCGCGCAATCCCGGGATCCAGCGGGGGCAGCCCGGGTACCTGGACGCATCGACAGTGGTGACCCCGAAAGAGGTACCGCGCGAGAAGATCGATCGATCGATGGGGGACATCCATGCGGGCGGGAACCCGCACTACACCCTCGATCCGCGCAATGGGCTGAAGGTGGCGGAGGCGATCGCCCAACGGCTGTCGCAGCTCGATCCGCCCAACGCGAAGGCGTATGCGGCGAACGCGGCGAAGCTCCAGTCACAGCTCGGGGCGAAGATCGCCGAATGGGAGAAGGCGCTGGCGCCGTACAAGGGCACCGACGTGGTCGCCTACCACAAGAGCTGGATCTACTTCACCGAGTGGGCCGGCTTCGATGAGGTCGCGTTCGTCGAGCCGAAGCCGGGACTGCCGCCTTCTGCGGGGCACGTGGCGAAGGTGCTGAACGTGATCAAGTCGCGGAAGGTGCCGCTCATTCTGCAGGAGGAGTGGTACCCGGCCGCGACGAGCGAGCTGCTGACACGGAACAGCGGTGCCGCGTTGGTCCGGGTCCCCGGACAGACGCCGGAGAACCAGACCTACGCGCAGCACCTCGGCCAGATCGTCGACGAGGTCGTTCGCGCGCTGCGACGCCGACCCTAGTGCTGCGTAGGCCGCAGCTCCACCTTGGTCCAGCCCCGCTGGCGCGCGTCGAAGGCCTTGTAGGCGTCGATGGCCGTTCCGAGCGGGCGCTCCTGGGTGAGGATGGCAGTCGGATCGAAGGCGCCCGTGCGGACCTTCTCGAGGAGCATGGGGATGTACCTGCGGTGATTGCAGTTCCCCATCTTCAGCGTGAGGTTGCGCATCATCGCCTGGCCGATCGGGAAGTAGCGCACCGTCTGTGGGTAGACGCCGATGATCGAGAGCGTGCCTGCCTTCGCCAGGGCCTGAACCGCCCACTCGAGCACCTGGGTGGGCGCATCCCCGGGCTGCCAGTTCTGTCCGAACGGGTGTCGCTCAGGCGCGATCTCGTCGACCTCCTGCATGAACACGCCTTCTTCCCGGTCGGCCACCTCCGCGGCCGGGCCGTAGCGGGGCCGGTCCGCGTCGACGCCCACCGCATCGATCGCCCGGTCGCAGCCGATGCCTCCCGTCAGTCGGCGGATGGCTTCGATGGGCTCGTCCTCGTTGAAGTTGATGGCCTCGGCGCCTTGACGTCGAGCGAGGTCGAGTCGATCCGGGACCGTGTCCACGGCCAGCACGCGTCCGGCGCCCATCATGAAGGCACTGGCGATCGCGAACAGACCGACCGGGCCGCATCCGAACACCACCACCGTTTCGCCCGGTTTGATCTCCGCGAGCTCCGCGCCCATGTAGCCGGTCGGGAAGATGTCCGAGAGGAGGACCGCCTGGTCGTCGGTGACCCCGTCCGGGATCTTCACCAGGCCCACGTTGGCGAACGGGA